>DATCRN010000143.1:0-8039 GCA_036568945.1 Alphaproteobacteria bacterium
CCGCGGCACCAAGCGGCGGCACGGCGCTCGGATGGTCCACGGATGGCACTCATGTTTGGCGACCGACAGGCAATGTTGGGATAGGAACGGCCACGCCAACAGATAAACTGCATGTCGATAATGGCGGCATAGCCTTGGGTACGGGCGGGCTGACAGGTGCTAAGGATCGTTACATTCATATGGCGGCGGATGATGCAGGCTTGGTTCTAAGCGCTGCGACTGTGTATGCGAACGGCGGCACTCTGACTTTGAGGGGTAAGGACAGTACGTATAATGGCGGCGGCTTTGAATTTTATACAGGCGGCACGGAGCGGATGCGCGCTTTGCTGAATGGCAATATCGGAATCGGTGTAAACAATCCGCAATATAAACTGCAGGTTATCGGGTCAACCGTAACCGGCATTGTGGGGACGGGGGCAGATACCACCCAATACGGGTTAATGACATTAAACGGCGATGGCACGACCTATCTTGGTTCAGCAACATCCAAAGGTTGGACGATGTATGCGCGCGCAAATGGTCATACGACCACATCCATACAAAACGATTTTGGAATATCCTTTTGGGATGGGGCCGCCTGGAAAGAATATTTTTATATAGATGCGCCAACAGGCTATGTCGGGATCGGGACTAGCGCTCCGGGCGCAGCGTTAAGTGTCAAAGGTGATGTCATAGCCAGCCAGAACTTAACTGCTGCGGCAGCGCCTACCGTTGGTACCGGTGTTGTTTTAGGTGATAGCGGCGCAGTATTGATTAAGCGCAGCGGCACTGGTAGCAACCAACATATCGCCTTTTATAACAATAGCGCGGCGACACCGACGCTGGTAGGGCAAGTGACGACCAGCGGTTCAGCCACCACCTATGCCACATCATCAGACCGTCGTTTGAAAGAGAATATTGAAGATACGTCACGCGGACTGGAGCAGCTCAAGAAAATCGAAGTAAAGGATTTCGATTTTATCGCGACACCGGATGAGCGCATCCAAGGTTTTATCGCGCAGGATCTGTATAAGGTCTATCCGGAAGCTGTGACCAAAGGTGATGACGGTGAAAAAGTGACGGAGCAATGGGGCGTTGATTATGGCCGCCTGACGCCGCTATTGGTCAAAGCGATCCAAGAACAGCAAGCGCAGATCAATGAATTAAAGGCTGAAATCGAGGTTTTGAAAGCCGCACATCCTTAAACTTGCGCCAGGGTTCATTATGCGCTTATGTCATTGGGATAGAGGGTGGGGCATGAGCATTCAAGTTATTTTCAATCACATCTTTGGCGCGCCACGGAAGCCTAAGGGTGCAGAACGCGGTGCATTTGCCAATTTGTCCTTTATGGATGAAGTGCGCCGCCGCGCGTCTTTGAAAATTAGCGATTTGACTTTGGAAGAGCGGATGGAAGAAGCATCGCGCCAGCAAGACCCGATGTTTGTTTTCCAGCAAAACTTTGCGATGGGCGGTCGTGTTGCCGATGAAGACCTCTTGTCCGTTGGCGATACCGAGGGAGAGCGCGGCCGCAAACTGGCGGTTTTTGAGACTATCCGCCGCCTTAACCCCTAAAAAACCGCGGAAATCCCTGAATCTTAACCTTTTGGCCCCTTGCCACGGGGGCTTCAATATGGTCCCATTCCAGGCCTTTTTCTTAAAAGGTCCAAAAACTTAAAAGGGAACACCTAACAAATGACACTCGATCAAAATCAGTTGATCGTGCTCGGCTGCGGCGGCATTGCGCTTGCTTACGGTTTGATCACGACGCTTTGTGTCCTGAAGAAAGATACCGGCAATGATCGCATGCGCGAAATTGCCGCTGCCATTCAGGAAGGCGCAAGCGCATATCTTAAACGCCAATATCTGACCATCGGCCTTGTCGGTCTGGTTGTTGCTGTTGCTCTGGGCAAGTTGCTTGGACTTCACGTCGCGACCGGTTTCGTCATCGGCGCGATCCTGTCGGGCGTTGCCGGTTTCATCGGCATGAACATTTCCGTCCGCGCCAACGTGCGCACCACGCAAGCAGCGACCGAAGGTCTGCCGCAAGCCATGGGTGTCGCGTTCAAGGCAGGCGCCATCACCGGCTTGCTGGTTGTGGGCTTGGGCCTTTTGGGCGTTGCCGGTTACTATTTCTATATGGCCGGTCAAGAAGGCGCAGAAGTGCGTCACACGCTTGAGGGTCTTGTGGGCTTAGGCTTCGGTGCTTCCCTCATTTCCATCTTCGCGCGTTTGGGCGGTGGTATCTTCACGAAAGGCGCCGATGTTGGCGCTGACCTGGTCGGGAAAGTCGAAGCCGGCATTCCCGAAGATGATCCGCGTAACCCGGCCGTGATCGCCGACAACGTTGGCGACAACGTGGGCGACTGCGCCGGTATGGCCGCTGACTTGTTTGAAACATATGCTGTGACGGTTGTTGCAACGATGCTCATCGCATCGTCGGTTTTCGCAGCTGACATTGTGAACGGCGTTTTGATGCTGCCGCTGCTGCTTGGCGGCGTGTGCATCGTAGCATCCGTCATCGGTACGTTCTTTGTCCGTCTGGGCAAGGGCAGCCGCAATGTGATGGGCGCTCTTTATAAAGGTCTGATTGCGACCGGCGTTCTATCGTTCGGCGCGATTTACTGGTACCTCACGAAAAAAATCGGTGCAGCCGGTCTTGCAACGGAATTCCCGCTTGCAAACGGCGGCGTGATCACGGCAGAAAATCTGTTGTATTGCGTGGTTACCGGTTTGGCTGTCACGGCGTTGATCGTCTGGATCACCGAATACTACACAGGTACGGGTTTCCGTCCGGTGAAGTCGGTGGCTGCCGCATCCGCAACGGGTCACGGCACGAACGTGATTCAAGGTCTGGCTGTTTCGATGGAAGCAACGGCATTGCCGGTTGTTGTCATCTGCGCCGGTATCTTCTTTGCGTATGATCAAGCTGGGCTGTTCGGTATTGCAACGGCTGCGACCACGATGTTGTCGCTTGCTGGTGTGATTGTCGCGCTCGACGCTTTCGGTCCAGTGACCGATAACGCAGGCGGTATCGCAGAAATGTCCGAATTGCCGGATAGCATCCGCGAGACGACCGATACGCTGGACGCCGTCGGTAACACGACGAAAGCAGTGACCAAGGGTTATGCGATCGGTTCTGCCGGTCTTGCCGCTCTGGTGCTGTTCGCTGCTTACACCGAAGAACTCAAACACTATCTGCCGGATCTGAACATTTCGTTCAATCTGCAGGATCCGTTTGTGATCATCGGTTTGTTCATTGGTGGTTTGCTCCCCTATCTGTTCGGTGCACTGTCCATGACCGCGGTTGGTCGTGCGGCTGGTTCCGTCGTGGTGGAAGTGCGTCGTCAGTTCAAAGAAATTCCGGGCATTATGACTGGTAAAGCCAAACCGGATTATTCCAAAGCGGTCGACATGCTGACCAAAGCCGCGATCAAGGAAATGATTGTTCCGTCACTTCTGCCGATCGCAGTTCCGGTTGCATTGTACTATCTGGTCACCTGGGTTTCGGGTAGCCAGGTTGCAGGCTTCCAAGCTGTTGGCGCCCTGTTGGTCGGTACCATCGTGACGGGTCTGTTCGTAGCCATCTCGATGACATCGGGTGGCGGCGCATGGGACAACGCGAAAAAATACATAGAAGAAGGCAACCATGGCGGCAAGGGCTCGGATGCTCACAAAGCCGCTGTCACGGGCGATACCGTGGGCGATCCGTATAAAGATACGGCTGGTCCCGCAGTCAACCCGCTGATCAAAATCGCGAACATTGTGGCCATTTTGCTGGTCGCAATCGTTGCGAAGTTGGCCGCCTAATTAAAACGATCTAAATAAAAACCCGGCCTTTAAAAGCCGGGTTTTTTCTTTGAAAGGAGTAAAATAATGGCTCAGATAAAAGACGTCACCTGTATGTGCTTTGAAAATCAGGCGGAAGATGCGGCACGCTTTTACACGTCGATCTTTCCTGATGCGAAGATGGGCAAGATCACCATGTGGCCCGAAGGCGGGTTTATGCCCACGAACACGCCCATCACGGTTGAATTCACGATGTTTGGACGCGATTTTGTTGCGGTGAATGCGAATACAGATTTCCATTTCACCGATGCGGTATCGATTCAAGTCATTTGCGAAACCCAAGAAGAGATCGATTTGTACTGGGATAAATTACAAGCAGGGGGTGGCAAGCCAGTGCAATGTGGGTGGCTCAAAGATAAATTCGGCGTGTCCTGGCAAGTGACGCCTGCCATCATGCGCGAATTGCTGGGCAGTGACGATAAAGAAAAAGCGGCGCGCGCCATGAAGGCTATGATGTCGATGGTGAAGTTGGATATCGCGGCACTTAAGAAAGCGTATAACGAGCCGGATCAAAAAGCGGCTTAAAAAACAAAAACCCCGCCACGAACGGCGGGGTTTTTTATTTGTAAAATTTTTTAAGACAGCAGCAGCGCCGCGCGTGATCCTGCATGTCGCGCGATGAGACCCGCATCGATCAGATCACGTTTCAAGTCTGCTTCGGCTTCCTTGCGCTGGCCTTTTGCGGCGCGGGACATATAACCGGACAAATCGATTTCGCTTTTTCCCGGATGCAATTTGCCAAGCTCGTCACGACGACCGACGATTACGCTGGTAGGTTTTGCGCTGTCTTCAAAATTGCTGGGGAGCTCTTCCAAGTCCTTGGTGTAGAGTTTCGCATTTCCCACAAATTTAATGTCCTTCATTTAAAGAGCTCCTTTAGATTATAAACCCCTCCATAATATTTGACATAAGTTTAAAATATTGTTACCAAAGCTCCATGATCAAGAAAAAGCACGATAAAAAGCATCGCCATCAGCCAAAAAACACTAATTTTTCAGTGCTTTATAATGAGCTGGCCGGCATGGCCCACAAACAAGATTTAGGCAAACAGGCAGAATTGCCGTTGCTGGCACTAGGTCTTGCGATTGAAGTCCGTCATAAAAGCGCGCTCGCCTTCGCCAAAAGTTTTCGCGAAAACAGTTATGGTCGTCGTCTCAACGATACGCTCATGATGCGCGGTCGCGTGGATTTAGAATCCGCTGTGCAAAAATTTTTACATGACGCTGTTTATAAAGATGCTGAGACGGCGTGGAGGCATTGGCTGGAAAATCGCAAAGCGTCCGGTCTGCCGAAATTTCTGATTAAACGCTAACTTTAATTTGCGCCCGGCATGCCGCCGCCGCTTGATTTGTTGAAGCGGCCAAGGTTACCCAAGAGTTGTTGCGCGAAGGTCAAATCGTGACCGGATGTCGGTGTTTTACGACGTTGCAACGGCACGTCAATCGCATCACCTTCGACTTTTTCGATGCTGGCGAGCGTGCCCATGTCATCAAACTTCACTTCGTAAATCGAACGATCGGTTACTTGCGGATCGAAGAACGCATCCTTTTCCGTCTTCATGCCGACATAGTACCAGGTGTTATCATCAAACACCGCGGTGGTGGTCGGCGTACCTAAAGCCTGCAAAACATCGGCACGCGTGGCGATGCCAGGCTGAATCGTGGTCACGTCATCTTGCGTCAAAAACACGCCATTGGTGCTGCGAACAGGTTCGCAAGCGGACAGCGTGAGGAGGGCAGTTACGGTCAGGATCAGCTTTTTCATGGCATGTATCTTTAGACTTTCTGGACTTTGGTCAAGTGTATCTTGTTTAGGGGGCTCCCGCCCCGGTTGCGGTCCCCGCAACCTCCCCGCTCGGGCACATAAGCGCCCGGAGGCGCAGTCGCGCCTTTAATTATTCTACCCAAATTGGATAGGTTTGATTATATACGCCTTATGTTTGGCATGTTTAAAAGGCATAAAAAGGGCACAATTGCGACGTTTGAGGCAGCTTTGGCAGCTTCGCGCAATCCGATGCTTTATCAAGATTTTGGCGTGCCGGATACATTCGACGGCCGCTTCGATGCGCTGCTTTTGCATCTATGGCCCGTATTTCGCGATTTGAAAGACGATCGGGCCGCACAGGATTTATATGATCTGACCTTTAAGCGCATGGAACTTGCACTGCGTGAAAGCGGCGCGGGTGATTTGGCTGTCGGCAAGCACACGCGATCGATGATGAAAGCATTTTATGGACGATTAACCACGTATAACGCGGCTCAAACCGATGAGGATTGGAGCGCTGCGTTGCGCCGTAATCTTTATGGCACGATCCGTGATGAAACTTTTTCCGTGCCTGCGGGTATGATTGCTTATGCTCGGGATTTAAAGACACCGTTACAAGAGGCCGCATGACCAGCCATATCAATGAATTTCAACATAATGTTCGCGTCGATCAAATTGGATCCGCCCCCTATGCGGTTGAATTTGAAGCCGATGCCCGCGCGTGCGAAAAACTCGCCAAACGTTTTGGTATTTTGTCGGTGGAATCTCTATCGGGTAAGGGGACGCTGGTGCGCCAATCGGATGGATTGACCCTTCATTTCAAAGGGCATTTGGAAGCCGATGTCACGCAAGCCTGCGTCACAACCCTTGAGCCTGTACCGGAACATGTATCGGAAGATTTCCAAGCCTATTTCCTGGACGAATCCCAGGTCACATCCTTTGTGAAAGCGAAGAAAAAAAAGGATGAGGAAGATGGGTCTTTATTGCTTGAGGACCTAGAAGAACAACCGATCCCTGAAGAGCATGAAGACCCGGAGCCTGTTGTGGGCGGCCAGGTGGATATCGGAGAAATAGCAGCCCAATACCTGTCCTTGGCGCTAAACCCTTATCCGCGCTGCGAAAAGGCAGATAAAGCCCCCAAATCGCCCCATATCAAGACCGAGGAAGAGGTAAAGCCCGTCAGCCCCTTTGCTGCCCTTAAAGGCTTACTCTCGAAATAGGGGAGAAAATCCTTGCTTTACAGCCTCGATTTAGCTAAACAACGGCCCTGAAACACGAATTTTTTACTTAAGGATTTTTGAAAATGGCCGTTCCTAAGCGCAAAACTTCCCCTATGAAGCGCCGCCAGCGTCGCGCGCATGATGGCATTGATGCCACCAACTGGGTTGAAGACACCCACACGGGCGAGCCGAAACGCCGCCACCACATTGACCTGAAAACCGGCATGTATCGCGGTAAACAGGTCATTGACGCGAAAAACTAAGACTTTATCTTTAGACCCGTGCTTTTTGATTCAAATGCACGGGTTTTCTATTTTTAACGACATATAGGTCTGACGTTGTCGGGTACTATCCGTATAGCACTGGATGCCATGGGCGGGGACTTTGGTCCCGAAAGTGTGATTCCTGCCGCAGCCTTGGCTTCAGCCTCCCGGCGTAATCTTCGTTTTTCAATTTTTGGTGATGCCGCAAAAATTCAGTCTTATCTAAACGCGCATCCGGACCTCAAAAACATTTCCGACGTCACACACACGGATGTGTTTGTCGACAACCATGAAAAGCCGACCACGGCTTTGCGTAAAAAAGGATCTAGCCTGCGTATGGCAATTGATGCTGTGCAATCAGGCCAAGCCGATTGCATTGTATCGGCAGGCAATACCGGCGCGCTCATGGCAACCGCCAAGCTCGTTTTCAAAACATTGCCTGGCATTCATCGCCCAGCGATCGCCTGCATCATGCCTAATATGCAGGGTACACGCACGATTATGCTGGATGTCGGCGCCAATGTGCAGGCGGATGCTGAGAACCTTGTCCAGTTCGCTGTTTTAGGGTCTTGCTTCTCGCGTTCTGTATGCGGGGTGGAAAAGCCGCTCGTCGGTATTTTGAATATCGGATCGGAAGACACCAAAGGGCACGAGACGTTGCATCAGGCATCGGCCATTCTGACACAAGCGAAATTCCCAGGCCGTTATAAAGGCTTCGTTGAAGGCACCGATATCAATAACGGGTCGGTCGATGTGGTGGTGACCGATGGGTTTACCGGCAACGTGTCGCTTAAAACCGCTGAAGGTGTCGGTAAATTCATTTCCAGCGTGATTAAGCGCGAATTTACCTCATCGCTGCTCGCGAAACTCGGTATGGTGTTTGCATATGGCGCGCTTAAGAAAGCCAAAAAGCGTATGGATCCGCGCGAATATAATGGCGCGTTATTTTTAGGTCTCAATAATATTT
>DATCRN010000144.1:0-9080 GCA_036568945.1 Alphaproteobacteria bacterium
CATTACACACGGTTTTTCGCCCATGACGGAAGCGGCTATTTTTTTCTACGAAGCAGCGGACGGATTGGCGAGACGCTTTACCCGCGCGGATGGCTTATCGCTTCATCAAATGGTGCGGTTGGTTCGGAGTATGGGTCTTGCGCTGATCGACAATCCCAACATGACTGTCGAGCAAGCTTATATAGATTGCAATGGTTGGCGTCCGATCCACCCCGTAGGCAAAGCCAACTTTTATCGTGATAAAACCTATTGGTTCGAATTTGAAAAAAATAGTGATGCTTTTGAAGCTGAATGGACGCACGACGAAATCGCCAATGTGCATTGGATTGTTCATCCGGATCGATTCAACGATTTAGGGATCGAAGCGTCACGTCAGTTGCGTAACGCTGTGCACGTAGGCGTTGATCCGTCCAAAAAGAAAGAACTGAAGCATCTACCGTCCGACCGCATTAAAATGTTGGTTAAAACTTTACAGGCCGATCTGCCGACAGGCATCAAGGGGCGTAAGATCGTGACGCCGGAGCAATTCGCGCTGCTCATGCATTTTTCCAGGCTTGGCGCTTCGGCTCGTACTTGCGCAACCGCGCCGCTCGAGCCCGTGAAAATGTCCATTATGCAATCGGAAATCCGGTCCACGGCCATGTCCCTTTATACATTCGAAGAAACGCGCACGGGCTGGGACTGGGTTGGAACGGCCATCCCTAATCCGGCAACACCGCGCCCGCCCTTTAAGCCACAGCCATGAAATTGCCAAAAACGGGCAATAGATAGCCGCCTATGGAGATGGGCCAAGCGCAAACACGCAGTATGAAAAGGCAGGATGATGTCAGTATTGTCCGCCAAGTGTTCACGGCTATGGCTGCCGATCCGCATGTGACAGCCTATCGTTTGTGGAAAAGGCATTATGCCCACACATCTGTCTCGCATGATGTTGTTGATGATGTGCTATGGCTCGTGCATCACGACCGCATGCAGGATTTTAGCGTCCATGTCATGGATATTTTTAGGCAGCGCGCAGATGCGCGCTGCGGTTTGCCAGAAGAACGACATGCGATGATCAGGCGGTTGCTCAATCGTGCTGCTCATCATGAACCGTTCCACGGACGCATGCGCCCAGTGCCATTGGATGTGGAACAATGTGCTTTATTGTTCCATTTGTCACGTTTGGGTGCTGGGCGGAATGCGATCGATGAGTTTTTCAAACGGCCTATCGTTTCGCCGACCCATGTCATGATCAATCAAATCGTACGCGATTTTTACATTAAAAACGGCCATGGCTGGCATTGGGAAGATACGCCGCGCGACCGTTTGGTCTTGCGCGCGCTGGTATAAAAAAACCGCCCTGGAAGGCGGTTTCTTTTTTTAAGAGGCTGCGGTCAATTCCGCTTTTTCTTTTTCAGCCTTTTCTTTTTTCGGCTTCTTCTTATCGGCATGGACCATGACAGGCTGTTTTTCGCCTTTGACGACATCTTGGTCGATTACGACCTCATCAATGCCTTCTTGGCCGGGCAGGTCATACATCGTATCGAGCAAGATGCCTTCCATAATGGAACGCAAACCACGCGCACCGGTTTTTCGTACGATGGCCTTTTTAGCAATTTCATCCAAAGCTTCGTCCGTGTAAGTCAGTTTTACATTCTCGATCTCAAACAGTTTTTGATACTGTTTGACCAAAGCGTTTTTCGGCTGGGTCAAAATGTTGACCAAGGCGGATTCATCCAAATCGTCCAACGTGGCGACAACGGGCAGACGACCGATAAATTCTGGGATCAAACCGAATTTCAAAAGATCTTCTGTCTCCAGAATGCGCAGGAGTTCGCCTGCCTTTTTATCTTCTTTGGATTGCGGATCAGCACCGAAGCCAATCGCTGTACCGCGACCGCGGTCAGCGATGATGCGTTCGATACCGGCGAATGCGCCGCCACAGATGAACAGAATGTTACTTGTGTCCACTTGCAGGAATTCCTGCTGCGGATGTTTGCGACCACCCTGTGGCGGAACGGATGCGATTGTGCCTTCCATCAGTTTCAGAAGGGCTTGTTGCACGCCTTCGCCTGAGACATCGCGCGTTATGGACGGGTTATCCGATTTGCGGCTGATTTTGTCGATTTCGTCGATATAGACGATACCGCGTTGCGCGCGTTCAACGTTGTAGTCGGCGGCTTGCAGCAGTTTCAAAACAATGTTTTCGACGTCTTCACCGACATAACCGGCTTCGGTCAGTGTCGTTGCATCAGATGTGGTAAACGGCACGTCGAGCACGCGGGCGAGGGTTTGCGCTAAAAGCGTTTTACCCGAACCCGTGGGGCCAACCAAAAGAATGTTGGATTTCGAAATTTCGACGTCCGCACCTTTTTGACCGAACTCAAGACGTTTGTAGTGGTTGTGAACCGCAACCGACAAAATGCGTTTCGCACGTTCTTGTCCGATGACATAGTCATCAAGGACACCTTTAATTTCTTGCGGGGTCGGAATGCCGCCGCCGGTTTTCACCAGCTGGGTCTTATCTTCCTCACGGATAATATCGGTGCACAGTTCAACGCATTCGTTACAGATAAATACGTTCGGACCCGCAATTAGTTTGCGGACCTCGTGCTGGCTCTTTCCACAGAAAGAACAGTACAACGTATTTTTACTGTCGGCGTCGGTCGTTTTGCTCATGAGAAGCGTCCTGCTTGTAGGGCTAAGAGAATTGAATGAATCATCTAACCTCCACTTTGCCGTAAAGTCATCCTGACTGGCAAGGGTGCATATACCTCAAATGTGTCATGGACTTATTAACTTTACGTTAAGGCTTGCTGCGGCGCTCCGGCCAATTCACAGGTTTCATGGGGGCTGATGCCGTGCTATGTAGGGGGCAATGTCCGATTTGCCAGATATAGAATCGCTTCAAAACAACTTTTCCGACTTAAATGACGGCAATGATAAGGTGGCTTATCTGATTGAATTAGGGGCTAAATTGCCCTTTTTTCCAGCCGAGCTGCAGGACGATGCCCATATCGTGCGGGGGTGCGCTTCCCGCATTTGGATGGACCACGCTTGGGAAAACGGGCGCCTTCACTTGCAGCTAACCGGTGATGCTCTGATCGTAAAGGGATTACTCACGATATTATTTGTGGCCTACAGGGACAAAACCCCTTCTGAAATTTTGGAGCGTGACCCCAAGACAATTTTACAACAATTGGGCCTGGCGCATGAACTGTCGGCAAACCGTCAGAACGGATTTTCAGCCGTGGCAAGACAGATTCAGTCAGTCGCACAATTTCAAACCAAGGGATTCCACCCGTGAGCGAGCTACCTGATTTCAACACTATCCGCGACACAATGACCTTGGTCGACGATTGGGAGGAAAAATACGCCTATATCATTGCCTTAGGCGGAAAACTTCCCACCTATCCCGAGGACAAAATGGACAAAGCGCACGAAGTCCCAGGCTGCATGTCCCGCGTCTGGATGGACTATGACTGGCAAGGCGGCACTTTTAATATGCGCCTCCAGTCAGACGCGGTGATCGTAAAAGGGCTGCTAGGTATTTTAACGTCCATTTATGGCGGCAAGACCGCGGATCAGATTTTAGCAACCGACCCTAAGGCCATGTTCGAGGCGTTGGGTTTGGGCGGCAAACTCACACAGAATCGGCGTGACGGATTCGTAGCGGTGGCTAATCGGATCCGGACGCTGGCGCAAGTTCAGACGGAATCGTGACGCCCGGACGCAAATTCACGATGCGAAGCGGCCCCACATACAGCCAATTTTTTTGAACGAGCATAGGAACATTGAGCGTGCCTGGCGTGCCTTGTGTGATCGCAAGGCCATCCATAAAACTGCGCGCCATGCGTGTCGATTGTTCGTCTGCCATATTTTCTGCAATCAGATAATCGATGAAATCGCCATAAGCGGTTAGCTTCGCTTTTAAGTTACCAGCAATAGGCATTTGCGCATCAAGCGGAACTTTCACATTACCCGTGCTTTCAAAAACAGACTCAGCGCGCGCTAAAGACAAAGCGCGAAGCGTAACAGCAGGATTCGGCAGTAGACTGGGCAAACGCAATTCCGCATTCATGGAATCAAATTGTATAGTCTGACCGCGTGCTGGCGTTTGAATAGTGATCCCAGCGGCATCAAAGGTGGCGCGCGCACCGGGCAGGGGCCATATCTTTGCCTCGACCGCGGCGACATCGATCGTGTTATCCGGCGTAAGAATATGAAGCGTAGGCCAAATAATAGTGATTGCGCCTGGGAAGCCTTCAAAGGCCGGTTGATAAGGCGAATTGATAATGACGCCCGTCATCCCATTGTGCAGAAATTTTTCGATTTTGGCTTGCGCCGTAAACCACCAGGCAGACCAAGCACCGAAAATCACCAAGCTAATGACGGCGAGCGTGGCGATCCATTCGCCGGTCTTATTACGAAGCCACTTTCGCATTTTTCACCAACAGATCGGATTCAGTTTCTAGCACCGTTTGCAACTGTTCCATCATCGCTTGAGGCGTTTGATCAGGCGATATAGGGGGCAAGATTTTAAAATCCACAATACCGCTTTGTTTCTTGAACGCTTTGCGGCCCCAGAACACGCCGGAATTAAGCGCCACGGGCACAATAGGCACTTGCAGGGCTTGCGCTAATTTGATCGCACCGAATTTATACGGTTTGTCCGCTGGCGTCTCATTCAAACGCGTGCGGGTGCCTTGCGGGAAAATCACGATTGGTCGGCCCGCGTCCATAACGCGGCGTCCGCCCTCGATCATTGATGTCATGGCCGCGTTGCGCGCACCGCGATCAATGGGAATCATCCCGGTTTTGAGCATGTACCATCCCCAAAAAGGAATCCATGACAGCTCGCGTTTAAACACGACGGCGATCTTTCCGAACAAGGGCAGCAGTTTCAGCGTCTCGTACGCGGATTGATGTTTCATCGCCAAAATGTAACGTCCATCTTTGGGCAGATTCTCCTGGCCCATCAGATGATAATCGATCCCCATAATATAACGCTCGATCGGAATGATGCCTTTGAAGTAAAGCATCACGGCAAATAAGGCAGCCTTGCGTGGCAATACGAACGCCCACATCAGCACAAAACATGCGATGGCGGTATAGCCGTAAAAGCAAATGTTAAAAATGAGGGACCGAAGGAAACGGATCATGACGCTTGTTCCGCCTGATCGGATAACCATGTCAGGATATATTTTCCGAATTCACGGTTGAGATTGTACCAGAAAGCGCGGTCTTCATAATTCGATTTGACCGGCCAAGGATATATGGTGGCTTCAGGCAACGCGCGGCGAAACTGTAGAAGAGCGCGCGGCATATGATAATCGGATGTCACCAAACGAATGGTCGCATTCATCGGCACATTATTTTTTGCCATCCATTCTAACGTTTCGGCCGCGTTGTCTTGTGTCGTTTCTGCCGCATAGCCAAGCGTGACACAGCAATGTTTTAAAACGGCCGCCTTGATATCTTCCTTAGTGATGTTGCCGGCCAGCAAATCACGTAAGGACGTTTGATTGCCGACCCCGGTGATCAATAATTTTTCTGCGCGACCTTCGGCGATGATTTGGAACCCCGCCGCCGTGCGTCCGGCGCCGCCGGTTAAAACAACAACAGCATTCGTGACTTCACCGCGTGCATCCGGTGTGCTTTGTGTAACATAAAGGGTGAACGCAACCCATAGGAGTGCGCCCACCATCAAAAGCGACATCAAAATAGATATCGTGAGACGCGGAATGCTGAATAAACCAGGTAAAAAGAACATGCGGAAACTTACGGCATTTTCTCAAGGGTCTGCAAGACCGTTACCCTAGCGGCCACGAAACACAAGGATGTGACGATCAAAGGCAGGCTTAGGAAGGACAGCCAAACCGGTAAACTCCACGAAAATCCAGGAATCATTGCCGCCTGTAATCCACCTGCAATGACACCCCCGATTTTTAAAAAAACGATCCCGATAAGGACACCGAGCATGGCTGCGCGGCCAACATCAGTTGCAACCACACGTACAAATTGCGCGCCGATATAATCATCCGTGGCACCCATGAGATGGAGGAGATCGATGTCAGCCTGATGTGATGCAAGTTGCGATTTGACGGCGCCGGACACGCATAAGATACAGCATGCAATTACAGCGAACGCCATAAAGACAGATGCCATGAGCAGCACACCGGAAAAACGACGCAGATCATCCAGCCAGGTTTGATGTGTTTCCACGATCGCTGCAGGATCGATCTCATGCACTGTTTTGGTAATTTGTTCGATGCGTTCCTGCGTCGGATTTTCGTCAAAGGTAAGCGCGACTAAAACGGGCAGGGGCAAATCGCGATTTCCCGTATCCGGCCCGATCCACGGTTCGATCAATTCCGCTACTTGCTGGCGGCTTAAGCGCTGAATTTGCTTGATATCTGCACCATTCATTTGCGTGCCGGAATCGATGTCATGCGCCAAAGTGTTGAGTTCTTCTGCACTGCGGATTTTACCGTCTGGATTGACGGCGGGGATTTCGATGGTGATCTGACCGTTGATGGCATCTACCCATGTGCCGCGCAGAGATAAAATAATCTCCGCCCCGCCCAAAGCCAGTGTAGCGAGCGCCGTCATCATAATGATCACAAGCGTGACAAAGCGCGTCCCGACATCGTCTTTGCCAAAAGGTAAATCCTGTAATTTTTTCTTTTTAAACGTATCAAGCATTATCGCGCCGCCATCAGTTGCGCCTTATTAGTTGGTGGCAGGACATTAAGATGACCTTTATCTAAAGACAGGCGCGGATGATTAAAATGATCCATCATTTGCTGGTTATGTGTCGCAATCACAATCGTCGTACCCATTTTGTTGAGCTGCTCAAACAGGCTCATAATGCGGTAACCGATCGTGTCATCCAAGTTTCCCGTCGGTTCGTCCGCAAGCAGAAGTTTTGGTTTGCCGATGACAGCGCGAGCGATGGCCACGCGTTGCTGCTGCCCCCCCGATAGAAATGTCGGCGACGATTTCATATGATCAGCCAAACCCACCCATTCCAAAATTTCTTTTACGGCGGTGCGGACTTCGGCCGGGCGTTTGCCAGCAATGCGAAGCGGGAGAGCAACGTTATCAAAAGCGGAAAGATGCGGCAGCAAACGGAAGTCTTGAAATACGACACCGATGCGCTGGCGCATCTGCATGCGTTGCTGCCGCTCGACAGCATTAACGTCATGCCCAAACATAGATACAAGACCACGCGTAGGAAGATGTGCGAGGTATAAAAGTTTCATTAAAGATGTTTTACCAGAGCCAGAGGGACCATGCAGAAAATGAAAAGACCCTTGATCAAGCGTAAAAGAAATATCGGTAAGCACTTCCGGGCCGCCATGGTAACGAAGGCCCACATTCTCGAACTTGATCATTGTGCGTCCATAACCGGCATGTCTTCCGGCAGTGTGTCATTGCGCGGTCCGCGTGTGGCGACTTCTTGACTGTGCATCAGCTTTTGCAAGGTTTGTGCGCGCTTCATAGCATTGTCGATATTATTGGCGCTTTTAAGCGCACCATCATAATCGCCCTTTTTCATCATGATCTCAGCAACGTTCTGATACGCCTTGTTGCGGAAGGACGCGATGTCGATTTTTTTAATGCTACCCATCGCTGCCTCAATGTCGCCGCGCTCGGCTTGAATTTCTGCCGTCTCGCCAAACGCCTTATGACGAAGTGCGGCGTTGGTCATCGCGCCTGCGGTTTTTTCCGCATCAGCATCAAGACCAGCGAAAGCTTGCGCCATGGCTATATAAGTATAGGCAATCGCTTGCCCAGAGGCGTCGGTCATTTTATCTGTGCGCGTCGTTAGCTTCGCGAAAATAGTTTTGAGTTCGCTTGGCGCATCTTTGCGATAGAGCGCTGCCGTCATCCCAATCATACGAACGGTCATTGCCTGGGTATCGGGGTTTTTAATTTGATCAATTAGGCCGATCGCTTGGTCGATTTTGCCGTCATAGGTGTAACTGCCGGCCAGATCCCGCAAGGTCGCGTCACGCCATTGCAGTTCGTTTACCCCCTGCATGTCGAATAATATGGAACGCGCAACACAGGCACGATCGGCGGCCGATGTGCAAACCGGGCGGTCTTCCGCCATGGACGAGGCCATCCACAGGCATGTGGACAGAAAACTGGTAACCAATATAAGGCGCTGGAATGACATGGTTCTTTGTATAAACTTAATGGTCATGAAAGTCATCTGTCCGGAATGCTCAGCCGAGTATGACGTGCCTGTCCCATTGTTGGGGGAGGCCGGGCGCCGCGTCCGCTGCAGTTCTTGCGGACATATTTGGATTCCCGACCTGGATATGACCCCTGAATCCAATTTTGGCGGATTCCGTGGGTTTGATGAAAATATGGATATCGAACCGATTCCTTCATCCGTCCATCCCGACGATGACGATGGGTCGGGCGGCCATGAAGGGCCGGGTTTCTTCGCCGGTCTTAATTATACGTATCTAGGCAAGCTTTTGGCCGGTTTCGGTCTGGCTTGCTTGTTTATCGCGATCTTTTTGGGAATCGGTGTCGCGGTAGGTTTGAATAAGGGTGTCTTGCGTCCTCTATTTACCCCATTCGGTCTCGCCGGCGAAGCCGTTAAATCGCCCTTGGTGATTCAAGACGTAACAGCCAAGGCCAGTCAGGATGCTGCCGGCCAACCGATTTTATCTATCAATGGCAAAATCCATAATGGCGGTACCTACGCTGTACAAGTGCCGCAGATTGAAATTACGCTCCTAGGAGAAACGGGCCTAGAAGGTGACAGCTTACAGGTCGAGCCCAGTGTGAAATCCCTGGATGCAGGGCAAGATGTGACCTTCAGCGCCAGTATGCAAGGCGGCGCTGCGCATGGCGACAAGGTTAAGGTTCGCTTTATCCCGTAACGTCTTCGTTATCGGCGGGTTGGCCCATGGTAGGACCTTGGTCGCCGTCATGTTCCGGATTCGGATAGATGCGCGGATATATGGTCGTAGCATCTTCCGGCGGTTTCACGTTGCTGGGTTTCACGCCGCATGCAGCTAAAGCTGTTACAGCCAATAAACAGAATATGACTTTTTTCATCGTAAACTCCGGCATAC
>DATCRN010000145.1:0-3579 GCA_036568945.1 Alphaproteobacteria bacterium
CTATATATAAGGATGCGCGTGACGAATGCCGTTTCAGGGCGCTCGGTAAGCAAGGCTTTAAGGCGGTCCTGTGGTTCAAGGCCGGTATGTGCGCTTTCCACCTGGGGCAGACCTGCGATTGTATCCAGGATTTCGGACGGGGTAACGGTGCTTTTCATTGGCAAATTCCCTGGTTTTGACTAGGATCAGCCCTCATTTAAGCTTGGACCGGGAAAAATGAAAGGCAAAATCCTTAAAATCAGTTTCGATTTTATGTTGGCCACGTTGTCCACGTTGATGACGTTCTTTCTCTATTTCCATGGTCACTTGGATAATTATGACGAAATTTTGCAGCAATCTCTGTTGTTTGCGGGTTTTTACGCTGCATTTTCCATTTTCTTTGGTACGCACAGGACTGTTTGGCGCTACACCTCATCTGAAGATCTTTTGGATATTCTGCGTGCCGCGTCCTTGACCGTTTTTACGTTCGGCGTGTGGCAGCATTTTTATGTACCTGAAATCGTCTTCAAGCCGACCTTCGCAATCACCCAAGCCATGTGCTTGCTCGGTATTGTGGCGGGACAACGTCTCGCGCACCGCTTTATTCATGAAGGACTTCGTGCGCGCCGCGAAAAAGCAAATGCATCAGGATCACCGCGCTCGCGCATTTTGTTGGTCGGTGCGGGGTCGACAGCTGATAAGTTTATCCGTGCGGCGAATGCAAATCCGCATTACGGTTATGAAATTGTCGGCGTTGTGAATAATGACCGTACCTTGTTTGCCGACCGTATGCACGGCGTGCCGATTTTAGGTAAGGGCAAGCATCTCGAAACCATTTTGAACGATTTGCGCCGTGAAGCACGCGCCCCGCAGCGTCTTGTGTTCACTGAAATCGATCCTGCGACAGGATCTGCGGATTTGATGGATATCCCGGTTGCAATGCTGGAACGCGCGGAAGAATTTGGATTGCGTTTGTCGCGCTTACCGGACATTACATCTTTCCGTGAAGGCCTTGAGCAATCGGATGATGGCGGACGTCTGAATTTAAAACCTATTGCGATCGAAGATTTGCTGGGCCGTCCGCAAGCACAGTTGGATATGCAAGCGATCCGCAGTTTGATTGCCGGCAAGCGTGTTGTGGTCACGGGGGCAGGTGGATCGATCGGATCCGAACTCTCGCGTCAGATTATTGCGCTTAAACCTGCTGCAATGGTTCTCCTCGATTTCAGCGAATATAATTTGTACGAACTTGATTTGACGATGGCGGACTTGGCGGATGGTGTTCCGTACCGCTGCGCGCTCTGTAACGTGCGTGTCGAAGAACAAGTGCGCAAAGTCTTTGCCGATTTCAAACCAGAAATCGTTTTCCATGCGGCAGCGCTTAAACATGTTCCACTGGTTGAACTCAATGCATCCGAAGGTGTTTTGACCAATGTCTCCGGCACGCGCATCGTCGCCGAAGCCTGCCGCGATTATCATGTCGCAACGATGGTGCAAATTTCGACCGACAAGGCTGTGAATCCTTGCAATGTGATGGGCGCAACCAAACGTCTGGGTGAAGCGATGGCACAAGCAATGGATCTTGAGGCTGGTAACGGCACGCGTTTCGTGACCGTCCGCTTCGGCAACGTGCTGGGATCATCCGGGTCCGTCGTGCCTTTGTTCCGCAAACAGTTGGAGAAGGGCGGACCACTTACCGTGACGCATCCGGATATTTGTCGTTACTTCATGACGATCCGTGAAGCCGTGTCGCTGGTCCTGCAAGCATCCAGCCATGCGTTGAGCCACCCGGAATATCGCGGCCAAATTCTGGTCCTCGACATGGGCGCTCCGGTCAAAATTGCCGATGTGGCCCGCCAGATGATCCGCCTGGCGAACCTCCGCCCCGATATCGATGTCAAAATCGAGTATATTGGCCTGCGTCCCGGCGAAAAAATGTACGAAGAACTCTTCGATGATGGCGAGGAACAGGTACGGACCGATTCCCCGTCAATCCTGGCCGCCCGGTCCAAAATCATGGATGCGGACCTGCTCCGCCGGTCGGTCGCCAATTTGGAAGACACCGCCCGAAAAGGCGACGATTCCGCGGTAATCCGCCTTTTGACGACCATAGTACCCGGTTATACGGGCGATCCGACCGACGGCCACCCCGAAAAAGCCGACTTAAGGCGCAAAAAGGCTTGACCTTTCGACGCCCAATCCCGTATCTTCCGGCCCGAATTAACCAATAAGAAGGAAGGCTGCAAATGACGCGCCGCTGCCAAGTAACCGGTAAAATGGCTCAAATTGGGAACAAAGTTTCTCACGCGAACAACAAATCGCTCCGCCGTTTTGACATCAATCTTCAGAACGCTTCTGTGTATTCGGAATCGCTCAAGAAATTTATCAGCCTGCGCGTGACGCCGAACGGCCTGCGCACGATCGAACACAATGGCGGTTTCGACGCTTGGGTGATGTCCATCGCCCCGTCCAAATTGGAGCCGGAAGTTCGCCCGTGGCGTAAACTGGTGGTTGAAGCCGCGAAAGCAGCAAAAGCATAAGGCAGTGAGCCTCTATCAGAATTTTAAATTCGATATTATCAAAGCCGCGCCGGACTCCCGTGCGCGGCTTGGTTCTTTAACGACGCCGCACGGCACGATTCCGACACCCAATTTTATTTTCTGCGGCACGCACGCAGGTCTTCGATCCATGACGGGCGAAGAAGCCAAAGCCGCCGGCGCACAAATCGTTTTATCCAACACGTATCACCTTTTGGTTCGTCCTGGTCCTGACATTGTCGAGAAACTCGGCGGTCTACATAAAATGATGGTATGGGACGGCCCGATCATGACCGATTCCGGCGGCTTCCAAATTTTCATCATGGGATACGAAGGCGGATCCGATGAAATCAAAATGCGCGGAAAAAAAGCCGCCAAAAAATCGCTGATCAAAATAAACGAAGAAGGCGCGTGGTTCTATTCCTACAAAGACGGCAGCAAAATTCATCTAACGCCCGAAAAATCGATGGACGTCCAACGCGCGCTGGGTGCCGACCTGATTTACCAGCTCGATGAATGCACATCATCCGTTCACGGCAAAGATTATCACGCCAAATCCATGCGCATGTCCTTGCGCTGGGGCGATCGCTGCATCAAACGCTTTTCTGAGACCGATGACGGCAAACAAGCTTTGTACGGCATTGTCCAAGGTGGCAACTACATGGACCTGCGCGAAGAATCCGCAAAGGCGATCAACGACCAAAACTTTTTTGGCATGGCTATCGGCGGTTACTTCGGTAAGTCCAAAGACGAACTGCATGACATCGTGGCGCCGACGATGGAATTCGTCCGTCGCGACCGCCCGGTGCACATGCTCGGCATCGGTCACGTCGAAGATATTTTTGCAGGCGTGCGGGCAGGGATCGACACATTCGATTGTGTGGAACCAACTCGTCTTGCCGGTCACGGCACAATGCTGATCAAAGGCCAGCCGCGGATGCGCATCAATTTGCGCAACGGTAAATTCCGCGGCGATCCGACGCCTCTCGACCCCAATAGCGATTTCCACATCAGCCGCGAATTCACCCGCGGCACGCTCCACCATTTGGTTCAGGCCCAAGAA
>DATCRN010000146.1:0-3043 GCA_036568945.1 Alphaproteobacteria bacterium
GTGCTTGGTAGTGCCTTCCACACCACCAATGGTCTGTTTGACACATTTGATGCTGCAACATGGCAGCGCTTGGGTGTGAATATTAACGCCTTTAAAACAGATCCCAAAAAATTGGCCAAGAGCGAGACAGCTTTCGAACATCTGATGGATATGGCCATCGGTCCAAGAGGTCTATCGCAATTGCAGCCGCGTATACGCGATCGTTGGTTGTTGCAAAGTCTATTCAATAGCAGCGTGCGAAACTTCGCGGATCGCCGTTGCAGAATCGTTGATGACATCTGGAATCAATATGCTAAAGATGCAGCACAAATCATCATTGATGCTTATGACGGCGAAGTAGACAAAGCCTTAGATCAGGCTGCCCAAAATCAATCAGACAATAGCACAACGGCAGCCGGACCCGGTGAGGGTGAAGGCCAAAGTGAAAGTCTGGGTACAGATAACGAGTCTGGTACACCTGACAATGCAACTGACGGGAACGCCAGCGCGAGAGGCGCGCCGCTGGATGTACACGTTGAAGGTGTCGGAACGGTTACGATTGGCAAACCTTTGCCCAAAGATCCCGCTGCAGCCGAAGCTGCGGCAAGAGGTGAAGGGTCAGATGCAAGCGCTGATACCGGAGACCCGGATGATACGATGGCGCAAACCATCCGCGACCTGTTAAAAACCTTACGCGAGATGGAGAAGTCGGCCGGTATCGATAATGGCGATGATGGTGGTGTACCTGAATTGCCATCCGATAATGGTTTGACTCCCATGAATGGACCTGGCGGAAGAAGCCGTGGCGTGGATTTGAAAACCTTGTCCGGCGGATCTTGGATCGATTTCAGAAAAAATATCAATGAACTTGAACCCGTGGTTTCACGCGTCGTCGAGAATTTAAGATATATTCGTGAACGGCAGCGCCAAGTTACACGCACTCTTACCGATACGCTTGAGATTTTGCCACGCGGTGGGAATGTACGCGATCGCCTAGATATGCGTCGTCACATAGATTTCGTGATGAAACGCATCACAGGCCAAAAAATCAATGAGGATGATCTGCGCCGCTGGCGTCGGGAAGATGCCCAGACAGAAGCCACTAGTGTTGAGCTTTGGGTATTGGGCGATGGCTCCGGGAGTATGGAGTACGGATTACCCGGTGGCGGCCGTCGCATCGATTCCGCAGTGCAAAGCATGGCCATTCTATGCGAGGCGGGGCGTCGTGCAGATTTTGATACCTATGTCGGCATGTGGGGCGATGATCATATTCGCTTAGTGGCAGACCCGCATACCCCAGAACGCGAACTCGGCAATGCATTTGAACAAATCCGTAACGGCATCAATAGCGGCACGCAGCTGACGCCGTCTTTCCAACAAGCAGTAGGATTATCGGCCAAGGGCGGATTGGATAAAAATGGTCGCGCGCGCAATTTCGCCGGCATGACACATTTCCTGATTATTTCTGATGGAGAACTGAACTACGGCGATATAAAACCAGCCACACAAGCATTATTGGAATTATTTCGCTATGGCCCAGCTGTATCAATTGATATCGCGATTTTAGGCGGATCGGGCGATGAAATGCGCCAAGTCGTGGACGCTGTAAGAGAAGAAAACCCGCGCGCGCTGATTGATATCGTTGCATCCAATGATGCATCTGACATTCCCCTGTTATTAGCCGATCGCATCAAAAAGCGCTTCGAGCAAGCACGACAAGAACAGCGCGCTGTACCAGACACACATAAGAGGGAGGCGTTTAAACGAGTTCATCGCAGCTTTGAGCCTGCATAAAAAAAGAAGAAGACGACAAAAAAGAAAAAAACAAGGAGGTCATCATGTCGTTACTAGATAAAAAAATCGCCGATCTGACGGATGCAGAAAAAAGTCAGCTATATAAACCGATCGGAACATCCGATTTGCCGTATCCCGCTACACACTTCATTTTAAATAGTAGCGGTGAGCTTGAAATGGATTTGGGCAAGATCGACAAAGACGATAGCGCCATTCCCATTTATTCAGATCGTGATTATGCCTTTGTCGTAGGCACCATGTACCGTGATATGGCGGTACCATCTCTTTTGTATATGCAGAAGGAATCGCTCTTGCGCCGAGCCCTCGATTCCAAGAATCGCTTATCCGTCGTATTAGGTGATCCAGGGGTCGGTAAAAGCCACTTAGCTAAAATGCTTGCACGTATTCGCGATTCCCGTGGCGGTTGGGTCATGGATTGCGGCGGTCGGTATATGAGCGATCTTCTGTTCGAGCAAGTTATCGATTTTGGAGAAGATTTTAAATCGGCTCTCACCACGCGCATTAAATCCGGTGCCTTATCGAATCCAAGTATCGCGCTTTTGGATGAGCAGGCGCCAGGATCTCTGCTTAGAGATTCCAGCGGTAAAGTCACAGGCATCAATTGGGATAAGGTCGCTGCACCAAAAGTTAAAGACAAACGGGGAACACTAGAAACAAGTAAAGAAGCGGTCGATCGTTCTGTTGCGATCATGGAAAGCGTTGCCAAATATGAAAGTATTCCGATGAGCGCGGTCAATGCTTTGGGCATCAAAAAGCAACCAGGGATCTTGATCCGCGCGTATCAAGAAGGTCGCGAAGTCCTGCTGGATGAATATAATAAATCAATTGAAGGAAGTGACGATTCTCTGCAAACGGTCTTGCAGTTTTTCGCAGGCGAAATCGATGAAGTAACGGTTGAAAACACCATGAAGGTCAATGGGCGAGAAGAAACCTATTCCTTTACTTTTCGTCGGGCGGATATGAAGCCTGGCTTCTTTATCACAATGACAGGCAATAAAGAACATGACGGAGTTTCGACACACGCTTTGTCGCGTTCCGCCTATTCACGCGTTAGCCCGTTTGTGATTGAAGCGCCAGTAGCCGCAGATTGGAGACACAGAGTCTCGCAAATTCTGACAGGTCTGCCCCTAACGACTATTTACAGTATGTTTTCCGAACAGGCGGCAGCAGATCCCAATGATTTCGGCCGCCAGATGGTAGAGCTGCGCCTCATGGGTCTAAGTCTAGAGGAAAAGGCAGCTGTACCTTC
>DATCRN010000147.1:0-8439 GCA_036568945.1 Alphaproteobacteria bacterium
GTCCAAGAGACCACGTACAGCGCGCTTGCTTTTGTAAAGCGGATCTTTGAGCGCTTGGGCATCTGCTGCTTCGATTTCCTGTAGTTCTTTTTGGATATCCTCGTTGATCTCGGTGATCTCGCTTTGAGCTGATGTGATCTCGGCTTCCAGTGTTGCCAATTTGGTCGTGTAGCCAGTTTTCACGAAACCGCTGATGAACTTCTCGATGCCGCCGGCGCTGTCCAGCGTGATGCCTTTTTCTTTGAGCGAGTCCTTGATTTTGGTATCAAGTTCTGTCAAACGAGCATCGCGTTCTGCGCGTTTTGCAGCACGTTCATCATCCAGTTTCTTCTCTTGGCGTACGCCTTCGATTAGATCGAGCTGTGCGTTGGCTTCTTTAAGCGTGCGCAGCGTCTCAATAACGTTGGTGAAGGGTTGTAGCGCCTGTTTCAAGTCCGAAAGCTGCGTTAGGATACTATCCGTTGCGCCCTGCAACAGAACGACCGTATGGAAGCTCGATTGCTCAACTTGCTTGAGACCCAAACCTTCCAGCGTTTTTTGGATGGTTTCCATGTAGGCTGTGAGATCGGCCATCAATTTCTGATTGGCTTTTTCATCTTTCGTAGCGTCGGATTGCAATAGGGCATCCAAAGCTGCTTTGACCTTTTCCGGCGTGTTGTATTCCGGATTGGTGTAAATTTTGTGGAATGGATTATCGCTCAAGTCGACGGTACGAACCGGTTCGACTTCTTGCTCGGCAACAACCGCTTTTTCTTCGGCTTGAACGGTTTCGACTTTGCCAAGCGATTGCGTGGCTGTTGCCGCGGCATTCACCATGTCGCGTAGTTTGTCGAGTTGGTCGGTCGATTTTTCAGATGATTTACTCATGTGCAGCTCCTCCTAAGCCTTTGGGAAGCCGGGAGCTCCAGATTGAAGCTCCACTCACATTTGCAGCTCCCACGCGGTTGTTAGTATTATGGAATATAAAATTCCGATCCGCGTTTAGGGGGAAACCTGAAGAAGAAATTTTTCTTAACTCAAATTTAACCCCTTACTTCGAGCTGTATCGAAAAAGAGATCACATCTGCAACTTTTTTCTGAAGAATTTCTTTGGGAAAAATTAAGATTAAAAAATATAACAATGAGCGCTGCAACAATGCAAATTATTTCGAACAAAGCACGTATTACGAAAAAAGAATCGCAGAAAAGTTAAATTCATTTTTCGTAATATTTTTTCGTAACACTGCATAAATTGCAAAAATTTTTTTCAAAAAATCGATTCTGTATTCTTTTCGTGAAAAAATTTGTCTCTGTGCGATGTAAAACATGCGCTGCGAATCGCAAACACGTGCGTTTTTTCATCAGGAAATATTGCTTGAAACGAACTGGCGTGTGCCTTAAAAACAGGCCCGTACCAGGTTTTAAGGGGATAT
The DNA here is from genome assembly GCA_036568945.1 of Alphaproteobacteria bacterium. Lineage (GTDB taxonomy): Bacteria > Pseudomonadota > Alphaproteobacteria > Micavibrionales > UBA1664 > UBA6145. The sequence continues at coordinate 1,413 of DATCRN010000147.1, forward strand.
AGCTCAGCTGGGAGAGCGCTTGCATGGCATGCAAGAGGTCGTCGGTTCGATCCCGATTATCTCCACCACTTTTAAAGGGCGCCCTCTTAAGGCGCCCTTATCATTTAAACCTCGCCAATTGTATTCAGCCCCCCATGTTTTTAATTACAGAAATACTATTTCATACGGCCAAGAGCATGCACTGATCCTAGGGGTTTTTTGATCCGGCTATTGGGACTATTCTCTATGCAAGCAAACATTTACTCCGGCTGGTGCTATTTCAGGGGGGAATATTAATGACGCAGGGAAAATCTGACGCGTTTCCAGCCAAGTTATTGTGGGCGGCGATCGCCTTGATGTTTTTGATGATCGCTTGGAATATCGGCAATAACTTCCTTGCCTATTATACGACGCAAAGCACGCTTGCGCATGTCGAAGAAGTCGATACAGCCGTCAAAAACCTGAAAACTTTGGATGAAAATTTGACACGCACGGCGCGTGAAAGCACAGCAACAGGTGATCCTGCGCGACGCCAAAGTTATGACGTCCAAAGTGCGGAACTTGCTGCGGATCTAGAGTCATTCCTTGAAAAATACAGCCATCACGGCATGACCTCGTACATCAGAAGTATGGATACCGCTAACGCAGATTTGGTCGCCATGGAAAAGAAGGCGATGGATCTGGGTCAAATCGGCCAGCATGATGAAGGTCTCGCAATTCTAGATAGTCTCGAATACGAGATGGCCAAAGATGCATATGCGGACAATATGCGTGCCTTCAATATTCACATGACGGTCGAGGCTCTGGGCAATCTATCCCACGAGGTTAATCGCGTTTTCTTCTCTATCTATCCGACTTTGGCACTGGCTGCCCTCCTGATGATAGTTTGGTTTTTGGCTTTGCGTCGCCTTGGCCGTTGGCGCGGGGAACTCGCTTCTGCTCGCGCGGATCTAACTGCGCGCTATGAAGAAAAGGAGGAACTGAACCAAGAAATTTTCCAACAAAAAGCGCTGCTTAATACCCTCCTTAATCATATGCCGCTCGCGATTTTCGCAAAGAACGTCAAAACCGGATATCGCTACGAATTGATCAACCATATGGCTGAAAAAGTGTTTCAGTTTAAAGAGGCGGATGCGAACGGCAAAACCGATTACGATTTTTTCCCGAAGACAGAGGCCGACTTTTTCCGTTCCACGGATGTTAATGTAATGGAAGGCGGCAAACTCGTGGATATAGAGGCGGAGCCTGTAACAACACCGGATGGCACTTTTATCGCGCATACGCTCAAAGTGCCGATTTACGATGAAGACGGAAATCCATCGATTCTTTTAGGCATGCTCGAGGATGTTACTGACAAAATCAATGCCCGCGAAGAATTGCGTCTAGCCAAAGAGCAGGCCGAGCGTGCCAATCAGGCAAAATCGGAATTCTTAGCCAATATGAGCCATGAAATTCGTACACCGATGAACGGTATTTTAGGCCTTACACGCCTGCTTGCCGAAACGGATTTAGCATCAGACCAAAAAGAATCGGTGAATGCGATTTTGCGTTCGGGCGAAGCTTTGTTGTTCCTGATCAACGATATTCTTGATTTTTCGAAAATCGAAGCCGGCGAGCTTTTACTGGAAGAAACATCGTTTAATTTAAAAACGACACTTAAAAGTGTGATCGATTTGCTATCGCCAATAGCTAGTAAAAAAGGTTTGGTTCTAGCCTATAACTATAAAGCCGATTGCGATGGCGTGGTGGGCGATCCGGCGCGGATCAACCAAATCATCATTAATTTGCTGGGAAATGCCATCAAATTCACTGAGAAAGGCAGCGTGACGCTTTCCGTCACGGCAGAAGCTGGACTTGATGCCAAAGATTATATTTTTGAATTTATCGTAGCGGATACAGGTATTGGCATTCCCGATGATATCCAAAGCAATTTGTTTAAAAAATTCACCCAGGCCGATGCCTCGACAAGCCGTAAATATGGCGGCACGGGTTTAGGCCTTGCTATTGCGCGCAGCCTCGCGGAAATGATGGGCGGCAATATTCGTCTGACCAGTAAGGAAGGCTTGGGAACCACCTTTAGCGTGCAAATTCCGCTGCGGAAATCCGATCAAGTGGCCGCAACTGATGCCAACAGCCATCAAACGCTGGTGCAGACAGCTGATTTTTCGCCCTTCCAAATCTTGGTGGTCGATGATCATCCGATCAATATGCTCTTTGCACGCAAATTGCTCTCCAAAATGGGCTTTAAAAACATGGTGGAGGCCACCAATGGCATCGAAGCCTTGGAAGCTTTAAAAAGCCGCAACTATCATTTCGATTTGGTGCTGATGGATTGTCAGATGCCGGAAATGGATGGCTTTGATGCCAGCCGTGTGCGCCGCGCATATGAACAGGAGCAAGGCCTGCCGCGCATGCCCATCATCGCCATGACCGCAAACGCAATGGAAGGTGATCGCGATATTTGCCTTGAAGCAGGAATGGACGATTACATTAGTAAGCCTGTCAATGCCGATAAACTCTACGAAGCGCTTATTCGGGCATTAGGTGATAAAATAGAAGCCCATCAAGACAATCGATCTGTATCGGGTACGCCGACGTCAACCGATGTGGTCAATTTGGAATTCATTGAAGTGTTCACAGGCGGCGATATGGTCGAGGAAAAGGCCATCATCGATATTTATATGGCAGCCAGCAAGGATTGCTTGAAAACGATGCAAAGCCATCTTGATGGCAACGCCTCTGAAGAGGATTGGGAAGCTGCTGCGCACAAGCTTAAAGGATCGTCCGCGCAAATCGGCGCGGAATCCTTATCCGCACTTTGCGGCCAGGCGCAACATGCAGATGCTAAAGACCGCGCAACGCTTATGACGTCAATCACCGCGCAATTTGCAGCGGTGCAGGATTTCTTCGCCGCGCGCCAAAAGGCTGCTTAGATTATTTTTTCTCGATAATCGACAGATACTCTTCCGGGCGGAAAGACTGCGTGTAAAGAACGTGGTATTTCGCAACCTGTTCCGGCTTTTTGTAGCGCAATATGACGATCCCGTCCGGGTTGACTGCAAACCACGCATCCATATCCTCACGGCCAATCGATTCAATAGGTTTTTCCATGCGCATCACATACCCGTATTCGCCGTCATATTTGGGTGCGGCAGCCATCGGGCGTGCTTTATAGGGTTGTACGGCAGCCGCAATCGGCGTTAGGTCGTATTTGGGCAGAAATCTTTGACCTAATTGCGCATGCACCATGAACATCATCACAAACGACCCCATCGCAAGCGCGACAAGTGCGCGATCAGACCCAAGGCCGCGCTTGGCCCACCACATGATCAAGAGGCTTAAAGCGATATGGGCAAATCCCAAATGTTCCGTGCTTTCCGGTAATTTCATGCCCATAAAATCGGCTTCGGCAATCTCATATCCCATTACGACGATGGAGGGCAGCAGCATGACGGCAAGCGGCAATGCCACGCTTTTGATATCCTTGCCTGATAACGACAAAGCCGCGAGCGCCGCAAATCCCGGCAAAATCGGGATCATGTAATGAATTTGTTTTGAATTAATGATCGAAAAAAATAAGACGACCGGCAAAACCCAGCATAAAACAAAATACAGGGCCTGTTTTTTTTCAGGTGTCTTTAAACCGGTGCGCATCGATGACCATAGATTGGGAATCAAAAGCAAAGGCGCTAAAAACCCTAGAAGAACGGGAATATAAAACCAGAACGGTTCGCGATGATCGAAGGCGTTGACCATGCGGCCTGCGCTTTGCGTGACAAATATTTTTTGCGCGTAGGCATCGCCGCCGCTAAGCGCTGCAGGCACCGCCCAGGCAAGGCCGATCATCGCGCCGGTGAGGATGGCTAAGGTCAAACCCTTATACCAACCTGTAGGTGCTTCCCCGCGCCATACGCGCGCCAAAAGAGCTGTGGGGAGCATATAGATGAGCGCAACCGGACCCTTGGCTAATATGCCCATCCCTAAAATGACGCCATATAAAATCCAAAGCCTTTGTTTGCCACCTTGTGCAAGTTGCCATAGCGTAATCATTGCGGCCGTGACCCAAACGCCCATCAGCGTGTCGAACATGATGACGCTGCCGTAAATCAAAAACAGCGGCAGGCCTGCGACCATCAACATGGATTGCATACCGGTGTGACGTGTGTCGCCTGGCTGGCCTGCAGCTAGGGTGCGGCCTAAATGATAGGTCAGAATGAAAAACACCGTCATCGCTGAAAGCGAGATGATGCGCGCTGGCCAAAGTTCGGTTCCAAAAATTTCCCACATACTGCGGATCAGCCAAAACAGCATGGGCGGCTTATGCGAATAGGGCTCGAAATTGAGCGTCGGCAAAATCCAATGTCCTTGCAGCATCATTTCCCATGCGACGCTTAAATAACGCGTCTCGTCGACCGGCATTAAGGGGCGGAACATAGTGATGGCAGCAAAAATCAGCGCAATGCCGGCTGCGATAACGGCAAAGGCAGGAATATTTTGTTTATGAAGGGTCATTGTGCTTCGGCGCTGTCGATGACAGCGGCCATTTTGCGTTCTTTATGCACTAGCATGATGTTGCGGATATACACGAATAAACCGATACCCTGCCCCATAATAAACACCGGATCTTGACGGTGAACGGCATACGTCAAAAGAACGATTCCGCCGCCGAGCGAGAAATACCAAAAAACATCGGGAATAACCGACCGCCCATTTTTTTCTGAAATAAGCCACTGTACTAAAAAACGCATGAAGAAAAACGCTTGGCCGAAAAACCCGACCATCAGCCAAATGTCTTCACCTGTCATGGGACCGGAAAAAATATTTAAGACGGCATCATGCGCTGCTGTTTTATCCATCATTTCTCTTCTTTAATGCGCAGGTTAACAGGTTTGGCGCGCGCTTGCAGCCATGCCACGCCGAACAAATCGACGATGCCAACCCACAAACGGTTCCACACGCCATATTTGGATGTGCCCGCCGTGCGCGGACGGTGACGAACGTCGGATAAATGAATGGTCACGCCCTCGCGCATGAACAAAGCCGCCAAGAAACGGTGCATATGGTTGAAATAGGGAAGACTCAAATAATCGTCGCGGCGGAACATTTTAAGGGCGCATCCCGTATCCCGCACGCCGTCATCAAGCACTTTGGACCGGACTTTATTGGCAATGCGCGATGATAAAATGCGCACGATATTGTCTTCGCGTTTGGCACGCTGGCCTGCGACCATGACGCGGGAATGATTTTGGCTGGCGCGCATGAATACATCGAACATGCCGACAATGCCTTCGGGGTCGTTCTGCCCGTCGCCATCTAACGTGACACAGACGGGCTGGGTTGCCATCATCACACCCGTCCATGTTGCGGCAGATTGGCCAGAACGCGGATTTTGCGTGACCACGCGCAACAAAGGCTGCACGGCGGCGACTTGTTTTAAAACCTGTACGGTATTATCAGTGCTGCCATCATCGACGTAAACGATTTCCAAAATAGGAACACGAGTCGCAAGCGCGGCGATTTCAGCGACCAAAGGCGCGATGTTTTCGGACTCGTTATGGACGGGAACAATGACGCTTAACATGGCGGGCAAACTAGCGAAAAACCGGGGTTTAGGCAACCCACAGGTTGCCTTGTGTGGCCTCCATAGTAGGCTCCAGCAATGTGGCGGAATTCTGCCCGATATCGTTAACTGTGCGACCGACGGCAATGGGTTTTGCTCCAGTCACCGGGCTTCCTTTTACATCCACCATTTGCGGCATGCGTGGATGGATCGGTGCCAAAATAGGGGCCGCAGCTTCAGTCAATATCGCAAAACAAGGCGTGTTGTTTTCATCGCGCGTCCACAGCGCCTTGAATGCCATGATGGGCTGGGATGCATCCCGCACATAGTATGGTTGGCCCGAATTGTCCCATTCATAAAATCCCGTCGCGGGTACCAAGGCATGACGTCCTGCATTCCAGCTGGGTGCGAAGCTTGGTTTTGTAGCAGCCGTCTCCGACCTTATGTTGATCAGGGGTTTGACGCCGGGGGCGGGAGTGGGCCATCCCCATTGGGCTAATCCCAAGCGGCCTTTGATGATGATGGGCAGGCTCATACCTGGACCTGCATTATAGAGCGGTCCAAACCCGGTTAAGCCCGTATTTGCGGCAAACATAGCGCAGATTTCCGCCAAAGTATGGGTAATTGCGTATCTACCGCACATTGTTGCGCTGTCCCTTGTACCTCAAGACGTTTCGTCATAGGTTCTAGCCCATAAAGGCAACCGCTTTCTTCAAGATTTTTCATGTCACGCGAAAAGATCCTCAAAAAATTTCAAAACAGCAACGCGCTCTTCAAAGATTTCACCAACGCCTTCATGGGTGGATTGCAGGTGGAAGAATTTGACGAGCACGCGCCTGAAGTGATTGCAACCATGCTCGAAGAAGCATGGGAGGTCGGGAAAAAACGCAGCGGCTCAGATGTGGTGATTGAAGCCAAAGTGGTAGCTGGCGCCAAAAAGGGTTGGCTGCATGAAAAAACGCGCTTGTTCGTGATATCGCCTGACCGTGCGTTTATTATCGATTCCATCACGGCAGCGCTTCATACGCGCAATCTGACTATACGCACCCTGATGCACCCGGTTTTGTCAGTCGTACGCGATGGGAAGGGCAATGTCACCTCTGTAGGTCCGCGTGATGCAAAGCCTGAAAAAGGTGCGGAAAACGAATCCTGGTTAATCGTGGAAGTACGCGGGGCGGTTGGCGCCGCGCAATGCCGCGAGCTTGAAAAACAATTATCTGCCGTGATGGTAGATGTGCTGGCAGCCACGCATGATTGGCAAAAAATGCGTGAGGAATTGAAACGCGCGATTTCCGAAATGGATGCGCATCGCCATCACAAAATCGGTAAAAAAAGCAGCCATGACAGCCTCGATGAATATGTCGCGTTTTTGCAATATCTGCACGACAACAATTTCACGTTACTTGGCTATCGCGAATATGAATTTACGGGGACGGATGCCAATCTAGGATCCAAAATCGTGAAGGGCAAATCGCTCGGTCTCTTTGG
>DATCRN010000148.1:0-2044 GCA_036568945.1 Alphaproteobacteria bacterium
CGATGGGCGTGACCACTTTAGATTGTCGCGTCGATGGCGCGAGCATTGATACCGATGGCGGGCCTGCATCCTGGCGTTTCAATACGACGATTGCAGGTCTGGAGCAGGCGGACAGCATTTTGTTGGTCGGTACCAATCCCCGCATCGAAGCGCCCATCATTAACGCGCGCATTCGCAAAGTGTGGCTGACCAAGAAAATCAAAATTCAGGTCATTGGCGAAAAGATCGACCTTAATTACCCGTACGAATATCTCGGGGCAGGGGCAGAATCCTTAAATTCTTACAAATCTGCAGGTGAACGCCCTGCGATTATCTTAGGTATGGGTGCATTACAGCGCGCGGATGGTGCGGCGATTCTTGCTCTCGCACGTAGCAAAGCTGTCGTGAACGATGGTTGGAATGGGTTTAACGTGCTGCATACGGCGGCATCTCGCGTTGGGTCGTTGATGCTCGGCTTTACGCCGCCCAAAGGTGAGAAGAACTGCGATTGGAAAGCAATCAAGGCGGTGTGGTTACACGGCGTCGATAGCGCGGTTGTGAACGAGCATATTGTGCCGAAAGATGCGTTTGTAATTTATCAAGGCCATCATGGCGATGCCGGCGCTGCGCGTGCCGATGTGATTTTCCCTGGCTGCGCCTACACGGAAAAAAATGCGACCTATGTGAATACCGAAGGTCGTGTACAGCTTGCGCGTGCTGCCGTCACGCCGCTTGGGCAAGCCAAAGAAGATTGGAAGATCATTCGCGCGTTTTCAGAAGTCGTGGGCAAACCTCTATCCTACAACACACTGGCTGATTTGCGGGCAGCGCTGATCAAAGACTATCCTGACTTTGCCCATATTGATGATATCGCACCTGCCAAATGGAATGATTTCGGCAAGGCCGGCAAATGCGATGACGCACCGTTTAAAAACACGTTGCCTGGATATTACCAAACGGACGTGATTTCGCGCGCATCGGTCACGATGGCGGAATGCGTCGAAGAATTTATCAATAAAGATAAAGCTGCGGCTTAAACCTTCGTCAGCTTCATAGCCGACAAAGTGCCTTTGAGCGTCGGTAGGCCGTAGCTGCGGCCGAGGATCGTATCTGAATCCGTTTTACCAAATTGTGTCGTCTTGGCTTTATAGCCATAGGCCACGCGTACCAAATCGCTGATAGGGCCGGAGACCTGGGCTTCCGTTTTGCGCATATGATCGGATAAGGCTGCTGCATCGACGCGTTGACTATCGATGAGAGAGTCTTTGCCTTGTGCCTTTTCTTTGAATGCAACCGCTGCATTCTTCATTCTACTACGCATTTTGCGGACCAGGCTTTGGCCTGTTTCCGCGGTTGCGGGTTTACCTTCCAACAATTGATTGAGTTGACGGGTTAGGCGTTCTACTTGACTGTCGTTGCTTGCAATATCGGTTTTGCCGCTAATGCGATCGAACAGGCGCGCCATCAACCCCTTACGCGCTTGAACCATTTGCGTTAGGACAGCCTCATTCACGGCTGGTTTCTGACGGATTAAGTCAATCAGATTGAGTGTGGCGGCATTTTTGTCTTCACCACTTACAATCTTGCTCAAAGCCTCGGTCACATCATTGATGTTTTGTGCCAGGTGGTTTTCATGAGCGATGACTTCTTGCGCTACCAGCGGATTGCGATACGGATCGCCAGATAAAGGCATGGCAAACATGAATGGCGCACCATTTTCGTGCGCATCGTAATCGCAAATAATGGTAACAGCCACGTGTTCATGGCCTGGAAAATCTTTGGGGCCCATAATAACAGTCATAAGCGCGCTATTATTATCGCCTGACGCGTTGGCGAAGCGGCGGCCATTCGGGACGCGCATCCATTGTTTCCAGTTTGGCGTAGAAATCGCGTGAGGCAGGCTTGGTTGTTTGCCCAGAACATCGGACATAGAGCCGTCGGCATTGGGCAAGCCCAAATAAACTAGGCCAGGAATTTTTTGAATGTTGCCGTCATCACCATAAACCAAATCAGTGGCCTTTGCTGCGATGGTATTTTCAGGCAGCGGATAGCCGTTAACGAGTGA
>DATCRN010000149.1:0-4788 GCA_036568945.1 Alphaproteobacteria bacterium
CAGGTGGGACGGTCGCCGAACATCGATTCTCGAATATGATTCTCAATATCGCCCTGGCTCATGCCTTCAAAAAAGTCCCAGGCAGCGTTGTATTCACGGACATGATCGACGCAAAAGCAGTAATATTCCTTGAGACCCCGGTCTTTAGGGGCGCGAAATTCCCCCGCCTGCTTGCAACCCGGCATATCGCACATTTTGGCTTTAGACTTGGCGCGTGCCTTGTCCTCCACGAATTCTGGCGATTTTTCCTTGAGTTTTACGCGTTTTACGACCATCTAACCATTATCCAATAAATCGGGGTAAGGTCGCAAGACATGGACATAGTGACAGATAAAATCAAGCAGGCATTGGCGGATCTTCCCCACACAAATCTTGTGGTGACGGATGACAGCCATCAGCATATCGGCCATGCCGGCAACCCGGATGGCAAAGGCCAAACGCATTTTAGCGTCGAAATCACCTCCCCAGTGTTCGAAGGTTTAAGCCGTGTCGCCCGCCAACGGCTGGTTTTGGACCGCCTGCAAGATCTTTGGAAAACCACAAGCCTGCATGCCCTGCAAATTCAAGCCAAAACGCCCGGCGAATAACCAGAAAACCCGTCCTTGATACCCTTCGAAGGGGTATGGTAGAATCAGGCGAACAGCTCTGATTCTTAAGGGTTTTTCATAGTCGCTTTAACGTCCATTAACCCAATACGTGTCAGTATTGGATTACAGCCTGAAAAGGATTTTCACATTATGACGGGAGAACCCGCCACATGTTAAAGATCGTCGGTCTTGTTGCCGTCATTGTCTGCACGTTCGGTGGATTTATCATCGCGGGCGGCAGCGTCGATATCATCGTTCACGTTATTCTGCATGCCCTGCCAGGCGAAGGCCTGACGATTATGGGCTGCGCCATTTCGGCATTCTTGATCGCGAACAATAAACACGTGATCACCGAAACATTGCATTACTTGAAATTGGTAACCAAGCCCGAGGCTCATTCCAAAGAAGATTATTTGGAAATGCTCGGCATGCTGTATTTGATTTTCAGGACCTCAAAACAAAAAGGCTGGCTTGCGCTCGAAGCGCATATCGAAAATCCGGAAGAGTCGGATATTTTCAAACAATTCCCGTCCTTCAATAACAATCATCATGCGCGCACATTTCTGTGCGATTACTTGCGCATTATTTCGCTCGGCAACGACAATGCCATGACGCTTGAGGCGTTGATGGATACCGAAATCGAAACGATCTCGACCGATAAACACCATCCGGGCCATGCCGTGCAAACCATGGCAGATGGTATCCCTGCCCTCGGTATTGTGGCCGCTGTGCTGGGCGTTATTAAAACCATGGGTTCCATCACCGAACCGCCAGAAGTTTTGGGTGAGATGATCGGTGGCGCCTTGGTCGGTACATTCTTAGGTGTGTGGATGGCTTACGGCTATATCGGCCCGCTGGCCGGTGCAATTAATTCACGCGCAGATTCCGAAGTAAAATATTACGTATGTATCAAGGTGGCCGTGCTCTCGCTTCTGCAAGGGTGCGCACCGCAAGTTGCCGTGGAATTCGCGCGTAAAACCTTGCACCACGAAGTGCAACCGACCTTCCTTGAAGTTGAAGAAGCGACCAACAAGGCGACATCGGGCGCGCCGGCAGCGGGGTAATCACCCATGGCTGGCAATAAGACCGAAAACGAAAAACCACCGATCATCGTTATCAAACGGATCAAAAAGGGTGGCGCCGGTCACCATGGTGGCGCTTGGAAAGTGGCCTATGCCGACTTCGTGACCGCTATGATGGCGTTCTTCCTATTGCTGTGGCTCCTCAACGTCACGACGGAAGAACAGAAAAACGCGATCTCGAATTATTTTGACCCTTCGCATCCCAAAGTTTCCGATGTTGTTTCCGGCGCAGGCGGTTTGCTATCGGGCATGACGATGGCACCGGATGGCGCGATGGTATCAACCGTGCAACCGATTGTGCAGCCGGAAGAACCGGATACAACAACCCGTGGGGCCTTAAGCCCTGATGGCAAAGGCGATGCCAGCGCGCAAGGTGAATCGACAGGCAAAGATCTTTCCGAAAAACAACTCGAGGAAGAACTGCGCAAAAAAGAAGACGAACGCTTCAAAGCCGCCGCTGAAAAGTTAAAAGCCGAGATCGCAGGATCGCCTGATCTCAAAGATTTGATGAAAAATTTGATCATCGACATCACGCCCGAAGGTCTGCGCATTCAGATCGTGGACGATCAAGGCCGCTCGATGTTTCCGTCAGGCTCTGCGGTCATGTATGACTTCATGCGCCAATTGCTTTTGAAAGTAACGAGCGTCATTACGCCATTGCCCAATCAAGTCTCTATTCGCGGCCATACCGACAGCGTGAAATATAAAGATCCCAATAAATACGATAACTGGAATCTTTCCTCTGACCGCGCGCAGGCATCACGCCGCGTGATGGTGACGGAAGGCAAGCTGCCAGAAAAGCGCGTTGAGAATGTGATGGGTCGCGCCGACCGCGAACATCTGGTGCCGAATGATCCGACTAACCCGCGTAACCGTCGTCTTACCATCATTCTGCTGCGCGACCGTGTAACCAAACCGCCGCGGGCTATTCCCGCACCGGGCGAGGAAACCGCCACACAAAAAATTGAGAAAAAAGAAGTGCAAGCGCCCGCCAAAGAAGGGAAATTACCCGGCATACAAATTGTCGATGATACAAAACCGGGTACGCCGACTGTTGCCGGTGGCAGTCAAAAACCTGGCACAGGGAAACCGGGTGAAGCTGCGCCCGCTGTGCCGCTTGGTCCGAACGCGCAATTGCCGCCGGGCTATGTGCCTCTGCCGGTGACGCCGGGTGGCGTCAAAACCGATGCGGAACCGCAATCGATGACTTTTGGCGATGCGCCCGCAAAAGCGCCTGATCTATATGAAGGTCCGGTACAAAGCCCCTACGTGAATAAACCGCCGACCATTCGCACGCCGGTCTTTAATTTGGATGGTGACGATATGACTGCACCTGAACCGGCCACGCCTGCGGCACCAGCACAAGCAGCGCCGGTACCAGCGCCCGCATCAACTGCACCTGCACCACAGGCTGAACCTAAAACCATGTCATTTGGTGATCCGGTTGAACCGCTTACCATTATCAAAGTGCCTGCTGAAGGCGTTTCTGCCATACCGGCCACGCCGAAAGTCCTCTCTATATCACCTGAACTCCCCTCCGATATGCCGGAATTGCAATTGATCCAGCCCGAAAAACCAGCGGCTAGCACGGGAACAAAAACCATGACCTTTGGCGAACCTGCAGAAAATCCAAACTCTGCGCCCGCTCCAGCAGCGCCGGCCCCTGCCCAGAAGTCGAATGGCAAAAACTTAACTTTCGATTGATTGACGTCCGCATTCCAGTTTTCGTAAGGTCCTAAAGGACCATCGATTGCGGGGAGGCAATGTGACGGATGTTTTGGTCAGTTTGGACAGGGCTATGCCATGCGGTTTGGTTGCGGGCAATCCCTGGCGTCGTCATCTTTGGTCTAATTTTGATTTCACCGCAAGCAATCCAAAAGCCTTAGCCGAGGAATATTTAGAAAACGGTTTTGTGCCGCTCAAAGACGGTTTCCGCAAACGCGCCTGCGTCGATTGCGATTTGTGCGTTCCCGTGCGTATCGATCTTGAAAATTTTGACGAGCAAGTCACCGACAGTAAAAAGCTGCGTTCTGAACGCAAGCACATCCTCCGCCATAACGACGATCTTGAAACATTTTTTAGAAACGATCTGCCGCCTATTGGTATTTTTACTGATGGGGGTCTGGCACTAAGCCCTCATGTTCAGTTGCTGGAAAAATATACGCATGCTCGCTTTCCCTTAAAGAAAAAATTCAATGCTGCGGTGGAAGTTCAATCCATGAATTATCCCGGCTTCGATCCCGTCAGTCTTGACCTGGTCGCGCCGCAGAATTTTCTGGCCGGTGTATCGATTGCGCATATCGCGCATCATTCTGCTTATGCCACAAAGATCTTTTTCGATCCCAGCCTGACCAAGCAAGGTATGGGTCTGTATCTGATGTTAGAGACCATCCGCCTTTTAAAGGATCAAAACCTCAAATATCTCTACATTGCCGAATGGACTAAATCGACAAGCTCGCTGAGCTGGAAAGACAAGCTCACTCCGTTTGAAATTTATATAGACGATGAATGGATTCGCTACGATCACAGGGATATTCGCATTATCCGCGACCACAGACACGACATTTATCCAGGCCCCGGACAATAACAAAATGGAACAAAAGCGCGCCTATACATCCGGAGTTTCGCCAAATCTATGCGTGATCATCGATGACGGCCGTAAAGCAGATTATAGAGTTTCCAGTTTTTCGCCGAACATTTCCAAATCACAACAAGCACAAAATTATCTTGAGCGTGGCTTGTCGCCCGGCGGCGTAAATGTCTTTAATTCTTACGCGTGTTCCTCCTGCCAGGCCTGTTTGCAAACGCGCATCAATCTGAAGAGATTCACGCTGAAAGACGCGCAACGCAAGCTTTATACCGACAATGCCGATTTGACGGTAAGTTTTCATCGAGGCATGGGATCCTTGGGCGCGAATAAGGGCCAGAATTCTTATATGAATGTGATTTTCCATTATGCGGCGTCAAAAAACAAAGCGCATCCTAAAAATGCCTATCTGCGTTATACCGCGCTTGATGAATTTCGCGGCATGGATGTATGGCATGCCGATGCGCGGGATCGCAACGCACACCTCGCAGCTTTTATCGTCTTCTTCCAAACGGGACGCGATGTATCTTTC
>DATCRN010000150.1:0-2040 GCA_036568945.1 Alphaproteobacteria bacterium
GCTGAAAAGATCGTCTCCGATTTAAGTGCGCGCAGTTTTGGTCACTTGCTAAAACTCGATCCCGCATTTTTCGATCGTCACAATAGTCACGAAATGGCTGCACGCATTTCTGCCGATGCAGCGTTGATCCAGGGTGTCGTCGCAACGTCCATGCCGTTGGTCTTGCGAAACATTTTAATGCTGATCGGCGGCATTGCGATGCTGGCGACTACCAGCCCACGGCTTACATTGCTTGTTTTAATTGTATTGCCGCTTGTTGCGGTCCCAGTAATTGTTTTGGGGCGTATGGTTCGTCGTAATGCGCGACACGTGCAAGATGAAACCGGCAATTTAGGCGGATTGCTCGGTGAATCCTTAAGCGGCATTCAAACTGTGCAGAGTTTTACATACGAAAATGCTTTAAAATCACGTTATAACGAGGCGACGCGCAATGTCAGCCGCGCGGCCTTACGCCAGACTCTCAGCCGCTCCGGCATGGTATCATCCGTCATCCTCATTCTGTTTTCATCGATCTGTGTCGTGTTGTGGTATGGCGCGCATGATGTGCTCGATGGTAATTTGAGCGCAGGCAATTTGGTCTCGTTTGTATTCTACGCCGGTATGGTTGCGTCTGCCTTTGGTGTGCTTGGTGATATGGGTTCCGCTCTGATCCGTGCTGCCGCCGCGTTCGAACGCATGACAGCGATTTTAAACGTGCAGCCGAACTTGGCTGATAGCAATTTTACACCTGATCTGAAAGGCGACATCGCTTTCAACGCTGCAAGCTTTGCCTATCAAGAACAAAACATTTTGAATGGCCTGACATTAAGTATTCCTGCTGGTACTACTGCTGCTCTTGTTGGCGCAAGCGGCGAAGGAAAAACCACAGTTTTCAAGCTTTTAATGCGCCTTTACGACGTGCAATCAGGTGCCGTTACCGTCGATGGTCACGACGTGCGCGCTATCAATTTGAACACGCTGCGTCAGGCGATCTCTTATGTCCCACAGGATGCGATCCTTTTTTCAGGTTCTGTACGTGAAAACATTTTAGTCGGCAATCCCGATGCATCTGATGCAGAAATGTTTGCTGCTGCTAAAGCATCGCTGTCGCACGATTTCATTCAATCACTTCCCGATGGTTACAACACTCTTGTCGGCGAACGAGGCATGAAACTCTCTGGGGGCCAACGTCAACGCATTGCGCTCGCACGCGCCCTTCTTAAAAATGCACCGGTATTGCTGCTTGATGAAGCAACAGCTTCACTCGACACCGAAAACGAACAGGCAATTCAACAAGCGCTCAAAGGCCAACATGGTAAGCGCACAATGCTGATTATTGCGCACCGTTTGTCGACTGTGATGGAAGCCGACATGATTTTCGTGATGTCCGGCGGCCAGATTGTCGAGCAGGGGACCCATGCCGATTTGGTGGCAAAACGCGGTCTTTACAGCCGTATGGTCGAGGCCCAATTCCTGACCGATGAAAGTCGTGCCCGTCGCTTACATCCTGATATTCCAGCAGGAATCGTGCATTAGTTGACATAACCAATAAGAGCCGTTACACACTCGGGCAACCAAGGATTTATGATGACTGCATTTAAAACCAGCTTATTTAAACTTCAATTTGCGCCGCAAACCGCTCTTGCTGAAGCAATGGCATTCCCCGGCAAAAAGACATTGGTTGTAAACCATGTCACCGGCGCGGAAGTTTTGTTCCACGCGCGTCGCCCCAATGACAGCAGCGTGTACAGCTTCGATGTCATGGATGTTGAGGGTGTGGAGCTGGGCAAACAAATCAAATACGCATTTGAATCTGCATCCGAAGAAAAATTGCGCGTCGAACTCGTCTTCCCTGAACTGTTGATGCACCAAGGTGTCGAGATCGGGCGTATAAGACGTCGTATGATTTTCACGCCTACACCGAAAAACGTTCCGGTATTTGTGCGCGGCTAAACTGCGATCTTAACTGCTTTTTTGAAAACGCTGGGTAATGCATTCAGCGTTTCTTTTTTGGCCCAAAAATAAGCGTCGGGAATTTTTTTGACACGGCCACTCACGACA
>DATCRN010000151.1:0-9155 GCA_036568945.1 Alphaproteobacteria bacterium
TCGTTCGGATGACAAATAATGGTTAGAAAATTCGCCGAAAAGAAACTTGTCCTTGCCACGCACAACAAGGGCAAGCTTGCCGAATTTCGGGATATGATGAATTTGCCGGGCGTCGAATTGGTGGGCGCGGGCGATCTCAATATCCCTGAGCCTGTTGAAGACGGCACGACATTTTTTGAAAACTGTATGATCAAGGCTAAAGCCGTAAGTGCGGCATCCGGGTTGCCATGTATGGCGGATGATTCCGGTCTATGTGTTGCGGCGCTGGATGGAGCCCCGGGGGTCTATTCGGCGGATTGGGCGGGAACTCCACGTGATTTTAAAGTGGCGATGCAGCGCGTTCAGGATGAGGTTGGCGCTGCGACCGATCGCAGCGCGGCGTTCGTATCCACGTTGATTTTATGCTGGCCGGATGGGCAGTATGAGACCGCGGAAGGACACATTGAAGGTACGCTGGTGTGGCCACCGCGTGGAACCCAGGGTTTTGGGTATGATCCAATGTTTTTGCCGGAAGGCGAACGCAAAACCTTCGGCGAAATGACGCTGGAGGAGAAAAAATCATTCTCCCACCGCGCACGCGCATGGGCTGCCTTAAAAGCAAAAGCGTTTAGTGATTGAGCAAGTAACGCGGGATGCGGACGCTTGGTTTATATGCTCCAGGCGGGATTGGGCGCGCGTATTCATCGGACGTTGAATCAAAATTACCGCCCATTAACTCACGTTCTTTTTCAGCGCGGCGGCGGGTTTTGAATTTATTCCGCACATCATCCCGGCGGCCAAAATCACCGCGGCCGAATTCCAGTGCTGCATCGACACGATTATTGGGACGTGAGACAGGGCGGCCGCGACGATTAAAACGCGGCGCCATTTTATCTTCGATGTCTTTTTCACGGCGATGCTTGCGACGCTGCTCAGGTGTCATTTCGTAATCACGCAGTTTGCGCGCGAAATGTTGGGCTGTGTTGCGAAGAAAACCTGAGTTTTCAATCAATTCGTATAGCGCCATGGAGACATTGCCGGTCTTGTCATGTTCGCTGATATGGAAGGGATCGCTTTCAAGGCCTTTGAACAACAGCCCTGAGGTGATTTTGAACATAATACGCGGGCGGCGGCCTTGCTCGATTGTTACGGTGCCGAAAATATCAAATTCCGGATCGCCATTGCGATGTTCATCCAGCACCACGAAATGCGCCTTAATCGTTCGATGGATTGGATGATAATGGAAGTTCACGTTTTTAAAGATCGGGCGCGTGATGCTGTAACGATTTCTGAAATTGGTTTCCAGGCGTTTGAATGCACGCACGACGTCTTTGTCCATTTCTTCCAGCGGAATGGAAGGTAATGAGGTATCGTTCGCCGTATTGGGGTCTTTTTCACTTTTGCGGGTAATGCGTTTGGTCGGATTGTCCAAACGTTCTTCAACCATTTCGGCGACATAGGCGGCAGCCGCATTAAAGTGCAGATCGACCGAAATTTGACGGTCGGCGTGTTTGTGGCCACGGCTTAATGGGAAACGAAAATCGAGCGCTTTGTGGTCATCCCAACGATAGTCAAGCGGACCCTTGGCGCGCATGACACGATGTCGCGCTAATGTTTGCGGATCGACGGTGATAAAATCAAGCGTCAGTTCCGGCACCGTGCTCAAAACTTTTTTACGTACGTTTTTGCCGCGCGCGTGTTTGATGAAGGTTTGTTTTACTTGCGTGGTGCCTAAAGAATATTCGACCTGAATATCGGGATGTTTCTTTTCAACTTTACTGGTCACACCGCTGACAAAGCGCGCGAGGCGTTTGTTGAAATAACGATCCTTATTGTCTTGAAGGATTTGTTCTTTGGTCCGGGGCGGTTTGCGCGATGTTCGCGGTTTTGAGCCCGGTTTTTTGGCGATGTTCATGCTTTTAATCCCTGTCTACTCTTTATGATTTTTTATAAGTAGACGAGGGATTCGGACTTTTGCAAATTCTTAAATGGTTAATTTAGCCCACAAGTTTGCCGGGAGGTTAAAGGGCCGGTTTGCCGCCGGGCAGGGGGCGGCGCGGGTCAATACGCTTTTTGTTCGCATCCTTTTCGCCCAACGCGGTCCAAGCGTCGACGCTTTTGGCCTGGAAAACGTCCACGATAGGAACGCCGTGAAAATTTTTCTGTTCGCCCAGTAGATAGTCCATCAAAGCCTTAACATCGCCTTTTTGTGGGTTGGTCAGCGACAGGATCTGGTAAGGTTCGGGATCTTTGCGGTCGCTCCAGAATTCCAAGGCCGCGTGCATGACGCCTTGTTCGTCTCGCTCAAAAACCAGGTCGCCGGCCAGGTTTGTCACGATTTTGGCGCCTTCATGATAATGGCTGATCACACAGCGATTAGGGTTGTTTCCGCTACCGACCTCAATTTTAAAGGCATTGGGGATGCCTGAAGAGGCATTGAGTTGTGTCTCAAGCGTTTCGCACAGCGTGGCAAAGCGCCCGCGTAGATAGTCAGCTTCGTTAAAATGCTTATTCATTTGTGCACAAATCCCCGGTTAAGGCGTATAACCCAGCCAGACTAGCAAGAAAACTATTATTATGTCAAATAAAAAAGGGCTCGCATTGTATGTACATTGGCCGTTTTGCAAGGCCAAATGCCCGTATTGCGACTTTAACAGCCATGTCCGAGAAGGTGTTGCGCATGACCAGTGGCGCGATGCGCTGTTGGCTGAAATGCGGTATGTCGCAAGTTTGGTTGGACCGCGAGAAATTACATCGGTCTTTTTCGGGGGTGGGACACCGTCTTTGATGGAGCCGTCGACGGTCGAAGCGGTTTTGAATGCCGCCAATGACAATTGGGGACTGACATCGGATTGTGAGATCACGCTTGAGGCCAACCCGACATCCGTCGAGGCCGGTAAGTTTCGCGATTTTAAATCCGCCGGTGTAGCGCGCGTGTCGATTGGCGTGCAGTCGCTGCGCCAAGATCATCTGAGAGACCTCGGGCGACAACATAGTGTTGCAGAGGCGAAAGACGCAGTTGCGCTTGCGGCGCAAATTTTCGATCGCTACTCATTCGATTTGATTTACGCGCGCCCCAATCAAACACCCCAAGAGTGGGAATTGGAACTGCGCGAGGCGCTAAGCATGGCGCGCGACCATTTGTCCGTCTATCAACTGACCATCGAACCCGGCACGCAATTCCACACGCTGTATAATTCAGGCCGCTTGCAATTGCCAAAGGAAGAGGTCGCGGCTGATTTTTATCAGATCACACAGGATGTTTTAGGCGCCGCGAATATGCCGGCCTATGAAGTATCCAATCATGCTGCAACGGGACAAGAGAGCCGCCATAATCTGACCTATTGGCGTTACGGTGAATATGTCGGCATCGGCCCAGGCGCACATGGACGCATTGATGTTGACGGTGTGCGTCAAGCGACGCGCACACACCGCGCACCAGAAGAATGGATGAAATTGGTGCAAGCGCATGGCCATGGGTATCACGCGTTTGAGCCCGTCGACAATCGCGCCGCTTTTGAAGAACGGCTGATGATGGGTTTGCGTTTAAGCGAAGGAATTGCCGTCGATGATTTGAATCCCGATTGGCTTAATCACACCAAAATCGATGCACTTAAAAAGGAAGGATTGTTGGAACGATCCGATACGCATTTGATCCCAACACCAGCGGGACGGCTGGTGCTGACATCGCTCAATGGCGCGATTATTGTTTAGGCGCGGCGATCGGTGTGCCGTTCATGGTGATGCCCCCTTTGGAATCCAGGACAACATCATAAGTACGCATGCCGTCACCAGACGCCTGACCGCTTAGCTGCATAATGGCAAGCGTCGGGATCAAAGCCGGTGGGACCTGTACGCCGGATGCCGCGGCACCATTTGGATCCATAAGCCAGCCTGATAGCGCTTCAACCCCACGCACGTTCAAATGAATATTGCCTGATGCACCCAGCGGTGTTTGCGGTGCGGACGTTAGGTCAGCCGTGGCATTCATACCGAACGCTTGTGCCGCAACATCCATTTTTTGCACGGTCAATTTTGATCCTGGTTGCGACAAGATTTCTTTGAGATTGATTTTATCCGTAGCCGGCATATTCAAAAGTTTTTGCAAGGACAGGCCCGAGCCCGCGGCTTGCAGCGTAATTTGCGATGGGGCGAATTGCGCCGAGTTCGGGTCTTCGAATTTGAGCCCTTGCGTTGCGCTGTTGATCGTAAACGTGCCTTTATTGGATTTAATGTCTTTAAGGCCCAGCGTGATATTGGAAGACGCAATTGTACCTGCGCTGGTTTTACCATCTAAGACGCTTTTGAAGGTAATGCCGCTGGATGCGCTCATGAGGTCAAGGCCGTCTGCAAACGTACCTAAAAAGCTGCGCAGCATTTGTTTGATTTTGTCATCACGCTGCGGACCCGGCGCGCCGCTCATAGCTTGCTGCAATTTGATTTTGAACAAATTGACGGATAAAAGATCGGCGCGATCCAATTTGGCGGAGAGGTCAGATTGTTTAACGTTATATTCGCCGCCAAGCGCGTTTTTGTACGTCATGTCGGCAACCGCGATATTGGTGGGACCGGACCAGAGGCCTTGGCCTTGATCGGTTAGATCCATACGGATGCCTAAAGACCCGATGGTCAAATGCTCGCCATTATTGCGAGTGGATACGATGTTTTTGTAATCGCCCGTCACAGACGTGAAATTCTGCGCATCAAAATTGAACGAGCCATTCATCGTTTGCGATCCAATGGTCAGCGTGCCGACCGTATTGCCGGCTGCATCGGTATCGACAATCGGCGTCGGCAAGGCGACAGCCATTTTATAAATTTTTGGATCATCGGTTGGGATCGCATTAATTGCAATCATGCCGATATTGCGTGTGACGCCATCCGGCATTTTTAAAGAGAGGTTAGGAGAGGTCACGGCGTAATAAGTGCCAGCTTCCTCCACCACCACATCGCCTTGTTTAATAAGTGTAAGGCCAGCGGATTTTAGAGAGGATTCTTGTTTGGCAAGGGCGGCTTCGGATAGTTTTTTTAAGGCGGCCGCACCTTCCTGCGTCACCGCAGGGGCTGCATAGGCGGGCATAGAGAGACCGAGCATGACCAGGGCGAGTAGAAGCTTTTTCATCAAACACACATCCTCTTGTTGTAACCGCTACAGAATATGAACTTTTTATGTGTCATTTCCATGGCTAATTTGGATGCTAAATCGGTTGCGCAGGGCGTTTTTGCCCCCTATAGTCACCCCCAATATGACGGATAACACCGATACCCCACCCATGCCGCCCACGTTGGCTGCAGGACCTGATCAAGGACGATACTCCTTAAACGATCAGGGCGTCATTTCATGGCAAAAAGATTCCACCAACCCTCTGCCCGGCGATGTCGTCGGCCAAGTCGTTAAAGGCGACGCGCTGCTCGCACCCAAGGCAGAAACCATCGATCCCGCTTTGCTGCAGAAGACGCAAGATTGGCTTGCCATTCATGTGCGCCAAGTGTTGGAGCCGTTATTCCTGCTGAAAGGCGAAGGCGAGGGGGCTCTCACCGGCGCTGCCGCTGAAATCGGCAATAAATTATTCGAACATTTGGGCGTGATGCATCGTTCCGATTTGGACAAGGAAATCGCCGCTCTCGATTCCGATTTGCGGAAAGCCTTGCGCGCACGCGGTGTGCGTTTGGGCCCTGTGCTTGTGTTCTTGCCTGCTTTGGTGAAGCCTGCCGCCGTTCGCTTGCGTGCTTTGCTGTGGGGTATTTGGAACGGTAAAACCTTGCCGGTGCATCAACCTGCCGACGGGCGCGTGTCGGAAGTCATCGACCCTGCCAATGTCGATCGCCATTTCTACCGCATGATCGGGTATCCTGTTTTTGGGCCGCGTGCGATCCGCATCGATATGCTCGATCGCGTGGTCACGGATGTTTACGACACAGCAGACAAAGGCGTGTTTGAAGCAAAACATAAATATGCCGAGTGGCTGGGTACCAATCTGGATGATTTGCATGCCGTTTTGGAATCGATGGGTCACCGCAAATTAAAGGGCGAGGCCGCACCTGTTGTTACGGAACCTGTTGCTGAAAAGGTCGTTGCCGAAGCATCCGCTGCCCAAACCCCTGCGCTAGAAGCGGCTGCCGCAGAAGAACCCGCTGTGGAAACACCATTAGAAGCCGCAGCCGCCATGGTCGAATCCGTAGCGCCAAAGGCCATTCCGGTCGTCCAAAAATTCTTCCTCAAGCGCGGCAAAATGTCGGAGCGCCCGGTATCCCGTCACCCGAAACCACACCATAAGCCGGAAGAAAAAACGGAACACAGATCCGCTGACAAGCCGAAATTCGATCCGAATAAATACGCCAAGAAAAAAGACTTCAAAAAAGACGGCGAAAAATCAGATCGCCCGCGCAAAAAGTTCGATCGCAACGAAGACCGCGATCGCGGTGGCCGGACATATACGTTCGAGGCCAAAAAGACCGACAATGACGACGATAATAATCCGTTCGCTATTCTTAAAAATTATAAGAAATAAATACTAAGCTTTTAAAGTCTCGATCATATGCGCTTCGTGGGCGCGTTGTTGATTGATCAGACGCTGCGCCGTATCTTCCGGCACGCCAATATGCGTGAGCAGCGCATGCGCCACGTGCAAAGATCCTTCAATCACATCGGGAATGGTCGCGGTTGCGCCCAGATGCGTGAGTTCCGCGGCATGCGCGCCGTCACGCGCACGGGCGACGATTAGCAGGCCGGGTTTGAGTTCACGTGCCAGGCGAATGACTTCTTTCGCATCGTCTTGCTTGTCAATCAAGACCGCAAGGGCAATCGCGCGTTTTAATCCCGCCTTGATCAGGGTTTTTTCATCTGTCGCATCACCCTGCAAAATCGGAACCCGGTTAGAGAATGCGGCAAGCGGAGTTTTTTCGACCGCGATCGCAGAAATTTGTTGTTGCGCCAAAACGTCGGAGAGAAGTCGGCCCATGCGGCCAAAGCCCGCCATCACAACGTGATTTTCTAGACTGTCGGCAATACCGGCAGCGGGACCGTAGAGACTTTCATCCGGCCCGTCAACCGCAAGGTGCAAACGGTAAGCAAGGCGCGCGGCGAACGGCGTGACCATCATCGACAAGGTCGTCACGATCAGCATGAATTGCACGGTTGCTTCCGACATAATACCGGAATCGCTGCCCATCGCGATCACGACGAACGCGAATTCACCACCGCCGCCGAGCAAAATACCAAGTTCAAGCGCATTACCTCGCGAAATTTTGAACGCACGGGCCAGCACAAACAATACGGACGCCTTGATGATAAATAGGCCGGCAACTGAGAGCGGAATCCAAATTGGATTTTCAAAAATCGCACGGACATCAACACCCATGCCAATGGACATGAAGAAAAGACCCAGGAGGAGCCCCTTAAACGGCTCTACTGTCACTTCGATGTCATGACGATATTCCGTTTCAGCGAGCAGCAAGCCCGCCAAGAAAGCCCCTAAGGCCATGGATAGGCCAGCGGCTTCGGCCACTGCTGCCGCGCTGATAAACACCAGCAAGGTGGCGGCCATAAAAAGTTCTTTATTGTTCTGATTATTTTTACCAACCAAATTGAACATTGGACGCAGGGCAATGCGGCCGATTACGATAATCACGACAATAGCAAAACCAGCGGACAGCAAGGCGGTCGCGATTTGCCAAAACAAGGCCGTATCGGACGTGCCCGACATATCCATGACCAGGAAGCCGACCATGAACAGAATGAGCACGACACTTAAATCTTGGAACAACAACACGGCAAATGCATTGCGGCCCACGCGCGAACCCATGCGTTTAGATTCCGCAAGCAACTGCATAATGATGGCGGTGGAAGATAGCGCGAGACCCAAGCCCAACAGCACCGATGCTTCCGGAGCATTGCCAAAGAAATAGGCGATCATCCCGATCACGCCTGCCGATAATAAAACCTGTAAACTACCCATACCAAAAATTTTACGTTTCATGCTCGAGAGACGTTCGAAGGATAGTTCGAGGCCGATCATGAAAAGTAGGAACAGAATGCCCATTTCAGCGAGCATATGAACGCCCGCGCTCTCGGTAATCACAACGGCATCGGCGAGCGGCCAGATAGTGGCAAGCAAACCTGCGCCGTGAGGACCCAAAAGCGTGCCCGCAATTAAGAAACCCAACACTGGCGAAATCTTAAAGCGCTGAAAGAGGGGGACTAAAATCCCCGCCGCCGTCAGAAAGATCAGGACTTCGCGTAAATAGGGGATGGTATTGTGCGCGGTTTCAATGGGATCCATAGGTTTAAAGTAGCTGATTTGCCTTTTAAGTCTCTAGAAAATTTAGACATTCGCGATTTTGACATAACTGAAAAATTTATGGCAGTATCCGCGCCATGAAGCACCAAACGCTCACCTTTCAAAGCGACCGCTTAATCATGCGTCCCATGACTGCGGACGACGTATCTTCCTACCAACAAATTATGCGAGACAATGGGTGTGCGGATGTGGGTGATGTCTTCGAGCGTAAGGCACGCGCGGATCTGATTGAAAAAATTATCGGCTATAGACTCGAAGATACGATTTGGTTCGCAGGCTTTTTAAAAGACGATCCGGAATCGCTCGGACTCGAAATGCTATTTTCTCCGACACACATTGAGCATGAATGGCATGTAAGATTTATAAATACATTGTCATCGAGGCGCGGGCGCAATTTAATGCCTGAAGCGTTGAATGAAATAATCCCAGTCATAGCATCACTTACGGGTGCTAAAGCATTTAGCGCCTATGTACGCGCAGCCAACAAATCGTCCGTCCGCGTCATGGAAAAAACCGGTTTTAAATCGCAGGGCCTCCTGCCCAATCAATGCGAATACTTGAATTTTATACGTCCAGCATGAGCGAGATCCAACCGCTGTATTTATTAACCAGGCGAATGATTATTCGGTCTTATCGTTTAACCGATGAAGCGCAGTATATTCAAAGGATGCGGGAAAACCCGTCCACGTCGCCCTTTAATGTCGAAAAGACACAAAAATTATTCAAAGACAGATTAGATCAGAAGCCGGGTTTAAGCCGATTTTTCCTGATCGCCGCCTTTGATTTAAATAATGATTGCGACCTTATCCTCGACATGAATTTCGTAAGCCAAAAGCAGGGCGTAGACAAAGATTTTTGGGTTAGTTACCACACAGT
>DATCRN010000152.1:0-2795 GCA_036568945.1 Alphaproteobacteria bacterium
CGCGATTATCATTTACACATCGAAACCTTCCATGAATCGCCAATCATCAGCGTCTATGGCGGTAAAATCACCACCTGTCGTTTGCTGGCGACTGATGTCGCAGATGAAATTGAGCGTTTGCTAGGAGCCAAAGGCGCTGCATGGACTCATCAAACCCCGCTGCCAGGCGGTGAAATTGTCGAGCGTAATTTCTTTGAATTCATTGGTGACATGTCCGCCTATTATCATTGGCTCCCGGTGGAAATTCTCACCCGCATGGCCAAGGCCTATGGCGCGCGTGTGATGACTATATTAGGCGGTGCTACGCAGCACGAACAATTGGGCCGCGATTTTGGAGGTGGCTTATATCAAGCCGAGGTCGATTATTTGGTACGCGAGGAATGGGCACGCACAGCCGATGATATTTTGTGGCGCCGCACGAAGCTTGGGCTTCATGTCACACCGGACACAGTCGCAGCACTAAAACGTTATTTGGGGGAAGTATGACGCAAGACTTCATATTGGGCATCGATCAAGGCACCACCAGCACGCGCGCGCTTTTATTTCGTCGTGACGGCAGTGTGGCCGCGCTTACGCAAAAAGAATTGCAGCTAACGACGCCGCAGAATGGCTGGGTTGAACAAAATCCTGCTGCGATTTGGGAAGACGTTTTGCGTGTAACGCGTGATGTCATTACCAAGGGCTGCCGCGGCGATGCGTCTCGTATTGCAGCCATCGGCATTACCAATCAACGCGAAACAACTATTGTGTGGGATGCGGATTCAGGCAAAGCGATTTATAACGCCATTGTATGGCAGGATCGCCGCACCGCTGATTTCTGCAAAGGCCTTAAGGCGTTTGAAAAAACAATTCAGGAAAAAACCGGATTACTCGCTGATCCGTATTTCTCTGCTACCAAAATCAAATGGATTTTAGACAATGTGCCAGATGCGCGTTCCAAGAATTTAAAATTCGGCACGATCGATAGTTTTCTGATTTGGAAGCTAACGGGTGGCCGTGTGCATGCGACCGATGCGACCAACGCATCGCGTACCATGCTCTTTAATATTCACACGCAAGAATGGGATGCAGATCTTTTAAAACGTCTCGATATCCCATCTTCCATGCTCCCTGAAGTGCGTGATAGCGGGGGTGATTTCGGTGTAACAGATCAAGCACTCTTGGGCGCAGAAGTGCCTATTCGTGCAGTTCTAGGCGATCAACAGGCCGCTTTGTTCGGTCAGGCATGCTTTAGTCCCGGCATGGTCAAATCCACCTATGGAACAGGCTGTTTTGCTTTGATGAACACAGGCGATCAAGCGACGCTTTCACAAAATCGATTACTCACCACTGTTGCGTGGCGCCTGGATGGTAAGACAATCTATGCGATTGAGGGTGCAATTTTCGTGGCAGGCGCCGCCGTGCAATTCCTGCGCGACAATCTCAAATTTATTCCGACCTCGCCGGAAAGTGAAACGCTTGCGCGCTCTGTTGAAAATGCAGACGGCGTTGTCTTTGTACCCGCGCTGACCGGTCTTGGTGCACCGTATTGGGACCCACATGCACGTGGCGGTATTTTTGGTTTAACGCGCGCAACGACACAAGCGCATATCGTGCGGGCAACACTGGAAGCACAAGCGTATCAAACGCGTGATTTGATGGACGCAATGTCAGCCGATACAAAAATCACACCGTCATCCTTGCGCGTCGATGGCGGCCTTAGCCAAAATGATTTGGTGTGTCAGATGATCGCTGATCAGTTGCAATGCACGGTGCAACGCCCTGTGAATACAGAGACGACGGCATGGGGTGCTGCATCTCTTGCGGGCCTGATGAGTGGCTGGTACGAAAATCAGTCGGACTTGGAGCGTTTATGGCGCCACGCCCGCGATTTTTCGCCTTCCGAAAAATCAAACCGGGACATTGGATATTCTGAATGGAAGTCCGCGGTCCGGCGAGTTATGACATAATATCCCCTTGATCCGCCACAAATTTGCGATTTTCAAAACAAGAGTGTTAGGCTTTTAAGGAAGATAAGGGCCAATCAGTTTCCGGCTCAAAAAAATCCCTTAGGGAGTAAGGATAATGGTCAATACAGCATCGGCTTTGCCGCGTAAAAATTCTCGCGCCGTTCAGGCACAAAAACCGACACCGGTGATGGATCAGCAAACATCGCGCGCAATTGCCGATGTATGGATGAACATTAGTTCGACGGAATCCGCGCTTGCCGATCTCGCATCGATGCAAAGCGGCATCATCATGTGGCGCGCCGCGCCGACAATGCAATCGATCATGGCCGCAATGGCAGGTCCCGTTCTTGATAAAAGTGACCGCATTTATTGTTCCGGCTTCCAATGTTACCAATGGCAAATTGCCGCTAAATCCGATGTCAAATCTGTCGCCTGCCAATATCTAGGCAAAAAATTTCCCGATCGCGTTTTATCCATGTCTGTCGAAGACATCGCCGCTGATCTCTCCAATCCGCACGAAGGCATGACCAAAAAAAGCATGAATATCGTGGCCGTCCATGTTGAAAATGACGATGGCTGGAAAGATGTGCGCACGCTGGCATCTGCCGCCACGAAATGCGAATGCCCCGTTTTAATTTTGATCAGCTCTACTGTGCCGGCACCGCGTTCGGCTATGGTGGAAACTTTGGTACCGAATGTCATTGACCAATGGCATGTGGCCGCCGACCAAGTGCAAACCGCGATTGCGCAAGTGCGCAAATCCGGTGCCATCCGCGTGATCGCATGTCTGGACGATGTATCGTCGGCCGATGTCGAAAATGTAAATATGATGGCATCCGGTTGGGC
>DATCRN010000153.1:0-11328 GCA_036568945.1 Alphaproteobacteria bacterium
CCTGGAAACAACCGCCTTTCTTACGCCTTTCTTGGTCAATAATGGCGTGGATCCCCTTCATTTGTTTATACCAGTACAATTCCAAAACAACATGCGCGGACGCACTTATGGCATAGAATTTTCGACGGATTGGCTGGCGCGGCCTGATCTGAAGGTCACTGCAAACTATAGCTTCCTGCATATGGCATTGGAAGCTGACGATCCATCTCAAGAAACCGCGGAAGACTCATACCCTGCCCATCAACTTGGGTTGCGTGCATCATGGACCATCGATGAAAATTGGAGTTTAGATGTGGGTGCCGCTTATGTCAGCCGCCTTAAAAATCCTGACGTGGATGCTTACGTTCGTATGGACGTCAATTTAGGCTGGAAAATCGATAACAATGTCCGCTTCAATTTGATAGGACAAAATTTGACCGGAGCTTCGCATCGAGAATTCAACGCTACCAGCGATCTTAATGCGTCAGAAGTTGAGCGTAGCGTATTTGGGAAGATCACATGGGAATTTTAATGTTTCCCCGCATCATACGAGGAATGGCTTTAATTCTTTTAAGCCTTCTGGTGCTCAGCCCTGCCTGGGCTGAGGGGGAAGCTCAGCTTCAGCTTTATGAGCAGAAAATTAAAGCAGGGCTCGTTTACAATTTTCTAAAATATACAACATGGCCTCAAACCAGTTTAGGCCAAGATAATCAGCTCCAAGTTTGCCTATTGGGCAATGATTCCATCAACAAATATTTGACCCCACTACAGGGTAAGACAGCTCAACAAACAACGATCATTGTCCGCAAAATTTCTCAAGCTGCTGAAGCCCGCGACTGCAATACGGTATTTATTGCCAGTGACAGCGAAGATGCCGTGCCGGAACTGCTCCAGGCTATAGCTGGCAAACACATTCTGACTATCAGCGATATCAAGCGCTTTTCTGCACAAGGCGGCATGGTGGAACTGGTAAAAGAAGGCCAGAAGATAAATCTGTACGTGAATACTAAGGCCGTAAACGGCGCCGGCTTGGATATTCAAAGCCGGATGCTCAAATTGGCAAAATTAGTGCCCGGTTAAATATTGCGGAAAGAACATGAAAATACCGCACCTGACCATACGCGCAACACTCCTGATTATTATCGGGCTGCTGAACGCTTTGATTGCCGTTTTAATTGGCAACGGTTTGTATGTGTCTTGGAATAAATATATTCAGGCTCAAGCCATTATTCGCGGGTCAGATGTTATCAATGCTTTGTATGAAGCCAATAAAAGCCTGTCTATTGAGCGTGGGGCTTCTTTAGCAATTTTATATGCCGACGCCGAATCCGCCCAAGTACTGCAGGAAGATATTCTAAAGAATAGACAGGACGCTGACCGTGCGCTTGATGCTGCCTTACCCGCCTTCGGACAAGATGGGAGCTCGGCATTATTAACGGCACTAACGCAAGTCAATGCAAATAGAAACGCATTAAAAGAGTTGCGTTCTGAACTAGATGCCATGATACGCAAGCCAACCGATCAACGCGATCGGTCCGTATCAGCCCGCATATTTGATGTCACAACTAATCTCATCACCAACATACAAGAATCCATTTTAGTTTATTCGAGACCGTTCAGAGATCTTGAGGGCATCGTAGCGCAACAGATGCGCTTTAAATATTTTGTCTGGCAACTCGCCGAATATAGCGGCGAAGAATACGCCTTAATTGGCAAGATTATCGCCGAAGACGCTTGGCCTACCCAAGAACAGCAGGAAAATTTAATGCTATTGCGTGGGCGCATCCAATACGGTTGGGATATTGTCCAACGCTATGCGCAAAGCGATCCCTTTGCCGACAAACTTTTGCCTTTAATGGAAGAGGCACAGACGCATTACGCTCTCACCTTTGGCGAAATACATGATTTGTTTTTCACCTTTCAAGCGCTGCCTAAAGATGCTTCTTTCCCACTGACAACGGAATTATGGTTGGGCATGGCGGGACAAGCGGTGGATTCCTTGCTCGCTTTACAAGAGGAGGTTTTAAAAGAGACGCAATTGCATGTTCAAGCTTTGAAGGAAAACGTAAAAGACGAAATTATGATCAGTTTGATCATGCTCGTTTTAGCCGTCAGTCTAAGCATCTATTGCTGGAGCGTGATTGTCTTTCGTGTCACAGGGCCCGTCAACACGATGGTTGAAGCGCTTTTCAATGCCAGTCACAACGATGGGCAAGACATGCCCAAAAACCTTAAACAACAGGATGAGATTGGCAAGCTTGTACGTGTTCTTGAAGTCTTCCAAGACAACACCCGCAAAATTAAACAAACTAATGAAGAGTTAGAACGCTTTGCTTATATCGCTGCGCATGATTTGAAATCCCCCTTACGCGCTGTAGATAATCTTTCACAATGGTTGGAAGAGGATTTAGAGCCTATTTTGCAAGATACGGATAAGGAGCATATGAACGAACTGCGCAAGCGCGTCCGCCTTATGGACAAGCTTTTAGACGATACGCTGGAATACGCGCGTATCGGTGCCGCCGATTCCAAAGCATCCGATATGCGCACAGGTGCAGCCCTGATTGACGAGATCCGTTCTTTGCTTACCATGCCTAAGAATTTTGTGATTAAAACCGATGACAGCCTAGCCCGCGTCCTGTTGCCCAAAATGCCCTTACAGCAGGTACTGCATAATCTGATCAGCAACGCGATCAAACATCATGATCGAGATGATGGTATTGTAGAAATTAGCCTGCAAGATTTGGGGTCAAATTATCTTTTTAGCGTCCGTGACGATGGGCCAGGAATTGCACCTCAATACCATCAGAAAATTTTTGAAATGTTTCAAACCTTGGCACATGATAAATCCAAGGGGCGTGGTATGGGCCTCGCTATGGTAAGAAAAATTGTAACGACGCAAGGTGGCGATATCACTGTGGAATCTGCTCCCGGTAAAGGTTCCACTTTTAAATTCACATGGCCAAAGGTTCCGGTCGACCAAGAAGGAAGAGATGATCATGAGCAGCTCTATGCATGATGCACCAGTCAATGTTCTCGTTGTAGAGGACGACGAAGTCGATGTTGAATTTTTGCAGCGCCTATTTAAAAAACGCGGGATTTCTAACCCGATTTATCATGCCCGCAATGGTGTTGATGGCCTTGCCCTTATTCGCGGTGAAAATAATCGTGAAAAGGTTTCCAAGCCTTTCATTGTTCTATTGGACATCAATATGCCTATGATGAATGGTATGGAGATGCTGGAAGAATTGCGTAAAGATGAAAAATTGCGCGATAGCATCGTGTTTATTTTAACCACCTCGCCACGCGAGGAAGACAAACAAAATGCCTTCAAATTAAATGTGGCGGGTTACTTTTTAAAACAAGATGTCAATGAGCTCATTGAATTACTTGGCCTCTACTGGAAACTCAATGAATTTCCTGAAGCAGACTCGTTTACGGCTTTAAATCCATACCGCTCAGATCTGAGATAAAACGCACGAAATGGGGATCTTCTCCCAACATCATATCGGGTAAGGCGGCTTTAAAATTCGGGCGATTAAGCCAATAATTGATGTAATCCAACCACGAGTTCCACATACGCTGATAACGAGGGTCTTTTTCATCAGCGAGCAAAATATAAGCGCGCTCAAAAAGGCTTACGAGCATTTCGTAGACAATGCGCTGACGACGTAAAGCTTCTGCATCATCCAAAGCAACCAAGTGCTGATCAATTTCAGGATGTGAAAACAACATGTCCTGAATACCCGCATAATGCTCCATCAACTTATCGTAAATTTCTTCCTGTTCGTTCTGACGCTCTTTGCGCTGCTCGCGCGCAAACGCGTATATCGAAAGCGGAATACCAAGGATCAGCGACAAGTTAGCGATCACCGTGGACATATTGGTAAAGGATTCAGAAAATTCGATCATAGGCACATTTTACCTGCGGAATAATTTTTACGCCATATTGGTATTTTTAGGGTAAAATTAGGCATGATGAAGGGGGCGCTTTCATGCAACTAACGGCAGAAAACAAAGACTTTTTCCTCGAGAAGCTATTTTCTTATGGCATCGCAGGCTTGGTTTGTTTGTTCCTGCCGCCCATGGGGGTAGGAAACACCTATGTCGTTTTAGGCCTGGCCCATTATGCGATGACGGCTTTGTACCAATATAAGGCCAATCGCCTAACCCCACCCAAACTATTGAAAAGCGCAATTTTAATCGCTGTGCTTTATACAGTGGGTTTTTATTATCCCAAACATTTCACCGTATTTGCAGCGGCATTTTTATTGCTGCATGTTTTCACAGGTGAAATCAGACATTTTAAACGCGCTTACACCTTCCCCTATTTCATTCTAACGGCATGCCTTGCTATTCTTTTATCCTCTTGGCTTGCGCTTGAACTGTGGTCGCAAATTCCCATTGATATGGCGGTTGAAATCGGCATTTTAACGCCGCTTGTGCTTTTTGGGGCCTACCGGTATTTCACGCATGTTGACATACGGCGTATGGATGCGTTTTTTCCTGTGCTGCTAATTTTTTATATTGTCTTTGTCGGCATGGAATATTTCGGCGTGCGCCCCTACGCGGTGCAGGCATTCGGATTCATCACCATCGCGCATTTCTTGACGACCTATTTCAATGTCTTTTTGCGTTTCCGCACCAAGGCAACCGCCAAAGCGCGTATCTTTGCCGTTGAAAGCGTTTTGATGAATTTACTAATGCTTGGCGGGTTTTTGTTGGCCGTTTTTGTATTGGGTCCTGAGTCAGATTTATTCCAATATGTGTATCATCCGATTTCATTCTATGTGTGGACGATCACGCACTTTATCACCACCTGGAACAATGATGATTACGAATATATTTTCCAGGACTCTGCGCCAGATGGCCGACCTATCTCTGATATGGCGCCTGCCAAAGCTTGAAAAATGGAATTTAGTGGTGCCGGCAGAGAGGATTGAACTCCCGACCTTCGGTTTACAAAACCGCTGCACTACCGCTGTGCTATGCCGGCACTGGCTAAAATCTTAACCTTTTGACCAAAAAACGATGTTTTTGGGTTTAGTTACGCTTTGTTTTTGCTGAGATTTCTTTTAAAATCAACTGAAATTCTGCTAAAACTCGTTTTTCGTAATAAACGGGTAAAAACCTAGGGTGTTAAGAGCAAAAAATGGCCGACAATAGCGATAACGGCACATGGATCTTTATTTTCGTGCTGGCCGCCATCGGCGGCTTCATTTGGCTGCTTTGGCATTTTTTTCAGCCGCAGATCACAACCGGCATTATTCACCTGCGCGCGGCAGAAATGAACGTCGCCCACCTATGGACGCCAGACGATAAAGAAATTTTGGTGCCTATGCCTGTTAAGATCGACGATGAAGCGCCACTTAAGGCCAATCTGAATCGAGAAAAAGAAATGGAAATGATGCCAACGACGTTCGGCGTCTGGCGCAAATTCGCCAATAATGCGACATCTGAAACGACAAGCCCCGATCATATTCGCGTCATGAGCTATGTCGCGCTAAACGCTTGGCGCATTCCGATGATGGTCATTATCGGTACGATTTTTTTCTGGGTTGTTTTTTATGGCCCTACCAGCCGTTTCCGCCGCTTTCTTGGTATCGAAGATCTCTTAGGCGATCAGGCCAAGATGTTTAAAGTCGTGCGTCCGTTCTTAAAATTTAATCCAAATACATTGGACGTGCGGGCGCCGGGATCGGACGTGCCCGCCGATTTGCCTGAATTCGCCGAAGCTTTAGGTCCGGAAGAATGGATCGCGCACAATGAAATCCCGATGCCGGATGGTAATTTGGACCGCGATGCCGCCGAAGAAGCGCTGGCAAAACAATTGGGTGATCGTTGGAAGGGGCCGTTTGCCCTTGCTCCCCATCAACAGATTATCTTGGCTGCCTTCTGTCTCAAAACGGTGCGTCAACGGGATGATGCTGAAGAGATGCTAGGTCGCCTTGCGTGCTGCTGGGATCATAAAGGGGGCTTGAAACTCTCTCGCGAGCGTGGACTTCTGTCGTCCGCGCGCAAAGTTTTGAAGAATAAAAAACTCTCTGAAAAGACCCTCAATAATTGCAATCGCCACGCCTATGTGACGACCGCATTGATGCGCGCGCTTGATACAGCACGTGAAGAAGGCGGCGTTTTAGCGCCGGCACAATTCGTATGGATGCGCGCGCATGATCGTGCGCTTTGGTATCCACTCAATAATCTGGGTCGCACAGCCTTCCATATGGAAGCGCTTGGCGCGTGTTCTCATTATCGCGCTGAAAAGCAGATTAATCGTCCTATTCCCAAACCACGCATGGGTGATGGATATGAAGGCATTTTAGAGCATTTGAAAAACCCGTTATTTGCACGCCCGATTCCAGCTGTCGACTATAGCGGATCCAAGCGCAAAAAACCGGGGAAAACCGCTGGCATCATGAAACCCAAGGCCGCTTAAGGAGACAGTATAAATGTTCGGAAACGCTTCAAGCGCAAAAGTTAAAGACGGCCGTTTGGTCATGTCCATGCCAGATGCCGAAACACCGGTTGTATGGGTCATGGATTTAGGCGAAGCCTCAACATCCGTGCTGCGTTTGGAATCCGATAAGCAAGGCCTGTATGTGATTAAAAAGCATGGTGGTAAAGTTGCCGAAACCGTCGCGGTCTATCGTAACCGTCGCCCTGCTGTGAAGGCGCTTACGCGCGCCACAAAGGCGATGGATCGCGCTCGCACCTACCGCGGTCAAGGGACGTCGCGACTAACGAATGTCTTATTGGTCGTCTTGTTGGTTTGGTTTGCGTTATCCCGCTTATGGGGACTAGATCAAGATTTAATGCGTATGGCGATCCTGCCATTCGTCAAAGATGATCTAATCGCAATGGCACAACAAGCGCAAGCATTACAGCAACAGGCCGCCGCGGCGGCATCTGGCACGCAAAATACGCAAGCCGCCAATCCGAATGCCATGGGTGTTCCGCTGTCTGCGGATGAAGCTCTGCAGGCTGAGCAGGATAAAGCGGGTAGATTGCTGCCATAAGGAATTTTGAAGGACGAATAGAACATGGCAATTGTCCAAAGGAAGTTTGACTATGCGCTCGCGCACGGCTTGCGGGATACTCGTCCGCTTGGCCAGCGCGCATATGATTTCTGGAAGGATTCCAATTACGCCGCCGTCGCAATTTTTACGGCCGGGTTTGGTGTTTGGTTTACGCCATTAGGTCATTTCTTCGGCGACCTTCTCCTACTTATCATCCTTTTATATTTCTGGTGGCTGTATAAGGTCGAACGTACGCTGTGCTATAAACTGCCTGGCTGGGCCAAATATCCCGATAAGAACGAACGCGATGGCAAAGCCAAAGGCATCATGTATATGGGCAACTCGCTCCAGTATGGGAACGAGGAAATCTGGTTCACCAATAATGATATCCGTACGCACATTCTTTATCTGGGCACGACGGGCGCAGGTAAAACTGAAGGCTTAAAATCCATTGCATCTAACGCGTTGATGTGGGGTTCGGGCTTTATTTATATTGATGGTAAAGCCGATACGGATTTGTGGTCGTCGCTATGCGCGCTTGTACGCCGTTTCGGCCGCGACGACGATTTGCTAGTTCTGAACTATATGACCGGCAACTCTGATGATCCGGCACCATCTAATACGCTTAACCCGTTTTCAAGCGGCTCGGCCTCTTATCTTACCAACATGCTTGTATCGCTGATGCCGGAAGCCGGTGGCGATAACGCGATGTGGAAAGAGCGCGCTGTTTCGTTGCTGTCCTCGCTCATGCCTGCGCTTACATGGAAGCGCGATCACCAGGATATGCCGCTGTCGATCAATACGATCCGCAATGTGATGAACTTCCCTGAAGTCATCAAATTGTCACGCGATGCTGCTCTGCCGAACCGCATTCGTGAAGGTCTTAAAGGTTATCTGGATACACTGCCGGGTTATGTCGACGCTGCATTTGATGACAATGGCATGGAAAAACCGCTGGGTCCCGATCAGCCGATGGTCGATACCAACGTCGTCAAACAACAGCACGGTTATTTGACCATGCAGTTCACCCGCGCTTTGCAATCGCTGGGTAATGATTACGGTTACATCTTTGATGCACAATCCGCTGACATCGACATGATCGACGTGGTTTTAAATCGTCGTATTTTGATCGTGCTGATCCCTGCCCTTGAAAAATCGCCGGATGAATCCGCCAACTTGGGTAAAATCGTTGCCGCTACCTTAAAAGGCATGATGGGCTCGACCCTCGGTGCCACCGTGGAAGGTGAAAGCGCGACTGTCATCGACAACAAGCCGACGCGGTCCAATACACCGTTCATCACTATCTTTGACGAGGTCGGTTACTATACCACGCAAGGTATGGGCGTGATGGCAGCCCAAGCGCGTTCGCTGGGCTTCAGCCTTGTATATGCCGCACAGGATTTGGCCGCGCTTGAAAAACGCGTGAAGGAAGAAGCCAAATCCATCACCGGTAACTGTAACATCAAGATCTTCGGCAAAATCGAAGATCCGATGGGCACTGCCGACTTCTTCGAACGTACGATTGGTAAAGCCTATGTCTCCATGGTGAGTGGCTGGCAATTGCCGCAGGGCGGGTCATCGACACAATCTTACTGGGCAAACACAGCAGCATCAGGCGACTTTCGTACCCGTTCGTCCATGGATGAACTCAAAACCTTCAAAGAAGGTGACGCGATCCTATGCTTCGGCCTGGTGATCAACCGCGTCAAAATTTTCTATGCCAATCCGGGCAATGCGAAAGCGATGCGCGTACAACGCTTTATCGGCCTTCCGAAGACAGATGATTTCGTCATTAAGCATCTGAAGGATATCACAGCGCTGCGTGATCGTTTGATGAGCCGCACATGGACCGCGTCATCGGCAGAAACTAAAACTTTAGTATCGCCGGAAATTGCTGCGATTACAGATCATTTGAAAAACGGCAATCGCCGTGATCCGCTTAAGGCGGCCGCCATGTCCATTGTGGCCGTGCAAGCCTTGTCCGGATCACTGGAATATTCGACACCGGGGGCAACAACTGAAAGTACGAGCGCTCGTAGCGCTGCGCCGTCCAACCCGATGGCTGGCTTTGCGAAAAAAGAAGCCGCACCTGAAGACAATATGAAATGGTCTGATTTGCTGGCAAAAGAACAGCAAGCAGAAGAGAAACCGTCTGAAGAGGATGAGGACGGTGAGGAAGAACAACGCGGCAGCGCTTCTGGCGGCGGCGGCAAGGGCGTTAAAACCGTTCCTAATAAAGACTTTGATTCTATGGAGGCGGTAGAGCAACAGGCAAAGACGGGCATGACCCTTATGCCCGAAGGCCTCTCGAACGAAGTCAAAGCGATCTTGAAATCGGCAGCCGATACGATCGCATCAGGCCTGTTCGGTACGCCGCAGTTGCAGGCAACCAGTTCAGGCAGCGGAAGCCAAGGTGTCAAACCTGCAAATGCGCCGACATCCGGGTCACCGTTCAAACGTTAATCCATGCAGATCCTACAGATCATTCAAAATGCCGCCGGTCTTGTGCAAGGAGCCGAAAAGCTTTCGCTTGAGCGAGCAGTGCGCAAGCTCTTCATTATTTATTTCCTGCACATCTCCAATCAAGAAATGCTGGAGACACCGGGAGGCAGTAAAGATTTGAATTTAAACGCGCCTGTCAAATTCAATGGCCAAGGCAAAATCCGCATAGGTGACAAGGTCACCTTCGGGGTTATCAATTCACCTGGCAATATGTCTTATTCTTATATTGCTGCCCTAAACTCTTCCGCCACCATCAGTTTTGGATCGCATACATCCATCAACAACCGCGCATCCATTGTCGCCCAATCAAGCGTAATCACCATTGGTGATCGCTGTCTGATTGGTCCAGATTGCATTATTTGCGATTCTAACAGTCATGATTTGATCGTTGCTCGGCGCCTAAATCCAGACCCTCAAGCTGAGGCCGTATCTATTGGCAATGACGTTTTCATCGGCGCCCGCGTGATTATCTTAAAGGGCGCACATATTGGCAACGGCTGCGTCATTGGCGCAGGCTCAGTTTTGCCGCCGGGATTTAAATGTGAAGATAATAAAATCGTGGCTGGTAACCCTGCCCGAGTCGTTAGTAGCGTGCCGCAATAAAAAGCCCGGATGATCCAGGCTTTTTTACTAAACATCGAGATTACTGACTTTAAGCGCATTGTCTTGAATAAACTCGCGTCGCGGTTCCACCACATCACCCATAAGGGTCGAGAAGATGTCAGCAGCCCCCTGCGCATCCTTCACATTCACTTTCAACAGCGTACGCGCGTTCGGATCCAGCGTGGTTTCCCAGAGCTGTTCCGGGTTCATTTCGCCAAGGCCTTTGTACCGCTGCATTGAAAGTCCCTTGCGGCCCAATTCAAACACACCATTAACGAAAGCAAGCGGCCCATTATAGGACGCATGATCTTTGTCTTTCACACGCAAAGTAATCGGTTTTGCGAACATTTCGGATAAGAAATCATATTTACCGTTTAGACGCGCCCCTTCAGAGGAACGGAGTTGTTCGGGAAGCAAACGATAGGTCTGCGTCACACCACGGGATGTGCATGTGGCAGTGAGGCCGCCAACTTCCGAATACATGACCGACCATTTTCCACGAGCAGCAGCAATTTTATTCAAACGCTCTGCCAATGTTTTAGCCGCTTGCTCGCCAAGTGCATCGTTGCTCGGAATATCAGGATTAAAGGCGCCGGCGATAGCCGCTTGCTCGACAACTGTTTGATCACCGGTTTTACGGATCAATGTTTGTAGGGAACCTGTAATTTTACGGCATTCAGAAATAATCTGTTCAAACAGTTTACCACCAGCCGTTTCACCGTCAGCAACCAACACCGCATCATCAAGGACAGTTGCGACCAGATATTCTTCCATCGCAGCATCGTCTTTTAAGTATGTCTCAGATCCCGAACCACGCTTGACCTTATACAGCGGCGGTTGTGCGATATAGAGGTACCCACGCTCAATTAGCTCCGGCATTTGACGGTAGAAGAACGTAAGCAAAAGCGTGCGGATGTGCGCACCGTCAACATCAGCATCGGTCATGATGATGATTTTATGATAGCGCGCTTTGTCCGCGCTAAATTCTTCGGTGCCGATACCAGTGCCAAGCGCGGTGATCAGGGTACCGATTTGCTCCGATGAAATCATCTTATCGAAACGCGCACGCTCAACGTTCAAAATCTTACCACGCAGCGGAAGAACAGCTTGGTTCCTGCGGTTACGACCTTGCTTGGCCGAACCGCCTGCCGAATCCCCTTCCACAATGAAAAGTTCGGAGTCAGCTGGATCACGCGATTGGCAATCCGCTAATTTACCAGGCAGGGAG
>DATCRN010000154.1:0-2599 GCA_036568945.1 Alphaproteobacteria bacterium
TCTGTATGCCGAAGAACCGCGTGATAACACCGCCACGCGCGGCGACCAGATGATGGAGCTCTATTACAAATTCAACCGACGCGCCTACGCTTACGCGCAAAAAAACCATGCAGAGCTTTTGCAAACGCTCGGTCTTGATAAGCCAACCACAGTCGTTACCAAAGCCGCAGGCCAACATCCGCGTGCTTACGAAACATTCGCGACGATTTACTTGGGATATCGTGGCGAACTTTATATGTATGTGCCGGTTGCCTATGACGGCACGCATTTTGTACCGGCGGAATCAAGGGA
The DNA here is from genome assembly GCA_036568945.1 of Alphaproteobacteria bacterium. Classification (GTDB taxonomy): domain Bacteria; phylum Pseudomonadota; class Alphaproteobacteria; order Micavibrionales; family UBA1664; genus UBA6145. The sequence continues at coordinate 292 of DATCRN010000154.1, forward strand.
AATCACCGGCAAAAAGGCGCTCTATCAACTGGGCGAATATTTATTCGCAGGCGGATGGGACAGCCCGCCTGTTATTATGCCCGTGCAACCCAAGGGCGTTGCCATTCCGCAAGACTATGACCCCAAGCTTTTCAAATCCGCGAAATCATACCGTCATAATATGCGAGTCTATGCCGTTTTACCTGCCAATGAAAATGACGAGCCGGACACGGTTGCCAAGGCTCAAAAAGAATATGAGAAAGCGGATAAATTTTACCACGCTAAAATCAGTGCTCTACTCAAAGTAGTGCGACGAGTCATGACGAAGGCGGCGCAAGAGGCGCCAAGCTATAAGGAAGCGAAAGGCCGCCTGCATATCGGTTTTTCGTATGGGCACAGGCGCGGTGAATTACCGGATATTGAACCGTCTTTATCACGCGGGTTTGGATCGCCGGTGCGCCCGCTTGTTCCGGAATCGCCGCACTATGCTTTAATCAGAGGATCGGGTGGGAATGCCGTGGTACGCCCCCTAAAGAAGCCGACGACACCGGAAGGCAAAGAGATCGTACGGCTTTTTAAAGCCGTGCCGGATCACCGTCCGGAACTCAATGAATTTTTGCCGTCCGTGGGCGAGCATAGTGCGTTTGTCCAAAATTTGGGTGGCGTGACGGTCTTAAAAGTGTCGTTTCAAAATGCAGCCACACTTACCACACCAAAAGGCACCGTCCCTTTAACCAACAAAACCTACGAATGGCTGGAGGCCGACCAAACCGACTTGAACCAAAGCGTTCCATTACCGCCAAAGCCGGCGCCTGTCGCCAAGGAGCTCGCTCGCTTCCTGCCCAAATAACCTTTGCAAAGTGCGTGAAATCTGGTCTTGTAGATGTATGTCTGCGCTTACACTAGATTTTACGCAGTTTATCCAGGATGAACTTCACCAGCTGGAAGAATACGATGCGCAGCGGCCAGCGGGTCATCCCTACGCCTTTCACGAGCATGTGCAGCGTGTGGCAAACGCGATGCGCGATCTTGCAACGGCTATGAATCATCCGCAGGTAGAAGAACTGTATCTCGCATCCCTCGCCCACGATGCCGGTAAACGTTTATTGCCTGTTGGCATATGGGATACGGATGGAAAGCCCAGCGACAAAATCAGGAAACAGCGCAGACGCCACACAACACTCGGTGTTAAAATCGTCGATGACACGTTTGGCAAGGATAATCACGATCCCTTCCTCGATCTTCTGCGAGATTTGATGCAAAATCACCACGAAGCAATCAACGGTACTGGTTGGCTTGGCAAAGAATATGATGATTTATCGCTCGAAGCACGGATGCTCTGTGTCTGCGATGCGTTCGATGGTTATTCCGTCTGGCGGCCACATTTTAAAGATCGCGATATTTCACCAAAGGCCGTCATCCACCGCATGGAAATCGAAAAAGAAGGCCAGTTTGATGCCGAAATTTTAAATATCTTCAAAAAGATTAAACTGTAGGTCGCAAGAATGGCGCTCGCGCGTTGCGCAAAGCCGCTTCTTCGTGGTCCGCTTGTACTTGGGCGATTTTGGACTGTATTTTCCTAGCGGTTTCTAAAATTTTCTTCGGCGTCGCGGCATCGCCAATCAATGTATCGGTATAGGCAAGCACCTGCCCCGGCCAATTGGCTAGTTGCGATTCATTATTGAATTCACGATAGAGCGCGCCATTGTCAAAAAAACTCTCGACGGCATGGTTTAACTTATCGATGCCGAACTGCTGCCAAAATGTATCCCCGGTTTGCAACGTTTTAGCGACGTGTAAATTATATTGATGCACGATCATGTAATCCAAAGTCTCTTTAAAAGAGATCGATTTGCCTGCCTTGCTACGCGCCACGGCAATAGCTGCCGTTTCTTCGGGGGTTAGCAAGCTATTGTGCCAATGCACGGTATGACCTTCGGGAACCATCCAATGATCCCATTTTTCCCAATCGGCATAGGTAAGAATTTTGATAAAGACGGCTTTTGCTTCCTGTTTGTATGAATCGGACATATAGCCACGCAAAAAATCGACGGACTCTAGATAAATTTTTTGAATGGCCTTTTGATCGCGGTCGAAGAATAAAGCGCCATCAACATCACGCGCCAATTGCCGCAAACGCATGCCTTGCGCGTGTTGGCGTTCCAGTTCGGCACGTAGACGATTGGCCTGGCCGTTTCGGCTGCGAAAAATTTTACCGGGACTGTCCTGACGCACTTTGATTTGGCCTTCGTTTTCATTTAGAAAGAGATACCCTAGAAACCCTACAATCTTATGTCAAGAAATGCAGGAATTTAAGACTTTAACAGCC
>DATCRN010000155.1:0-3460 GCA_036568945.1 Alphaproteobacteria bacterium
CTTCAAAAGACTCGCCAAAGCAGGCCCTGAAAAATCGTTCGATAAAGGCTCGAGACCTAAGTTTTTAAGGAGTTTATGCGACGATTCTTCTTCAGCCTGAAATACATCCATCACGCCGAAACGCCGCGGATCGTTGAACACAATGCGTGCGCCATTATCAAGCGTGATGATTACATGATCATGTTTTTCTGCGGTGAATTGCGATGTTTTCGCATAGGTGCGAAAACTACCCGACATACCCAGATGCGTAAGCCACACATGATCATTGTCCAAATCGATGAGGATGTATTTCGCGCGACGGCGCAGGCGCGTGATCTTCGCGCCCTTTAAATTCTGCGTAAAATCCTTAGGAAATGGGGTGCGCAGATTTTTACAGCGCAATTCGACATTCGCGATTTTGCGGTTTTTTAAATGCTGTTCCAATCCTTTGCGGACGGTCTCGACTTCGGGGAGTTCCGGCATGATAAGGCTTATAATAGCCCGAAATTTGCCTTTATTTAAGCGTTTCCATTATACCCTCAAGGCATGAAAACAATTGTCATGACCTGTCGCGATCGCGGGCCTGCGCAACACTTGGCGGAAATCGCCAAAGGTATTCAAGGTTCCGGGCTTTATCAGCTTGTGATTCATGCACAAGAACCAGCCTTGGAAACCTTTAAAAAGGCGGGCCTTACTGTCAACGAAGTGTCCGTGCCTTACGCGCTATTGGATGATGCTGGCGCTAAAAAGCAACTCGCTGATTACGCCGAACGCATTGTCTCGACCAATCCGCATTTGGTGATTGTCGGTTTTTCTACGACGCGCGATACGCTTGGTATCGATGAAGCAGTGCTGGAACAATATCAGGGCAAAGCTTTGGTGATGCAGGATGCACCGGATTGGTATTCGCCCGTCGTGGGCCGCCACCATTATCTCTGCACGACGGCAGATGCTGTGCGTAGCGCCGTCTCCAAAGGTTATGATGCAAGTTTGGTGGGCAGCCCTAAAATGCAATCCTACGCGAGCAAAGATTACGCGGCCCTTGCCAATCGTTTCCAACAAACCCATGCCCGCGCATTTTCCGAGAATGCCCCTGTCCTTACCTTTTGCGGCCAATATCTGACAGAATTCCCAGGCTATGTGGGTTTGATCAAAAGCCTTGCCCAAGCGGTTGCCCGCACGGATGCCAAGCTGATTTACCGCGCACACCCACGCGAATGGGTACGTGGCACCGATATCGAGATCACCAGCAATATTTTCGACCGTTTCTTAGGTACAGGGGCCTGGATCATGGAATCCAAAGACACGCCGCAAGATGATTCCATTGCCGGATCGCATGCTATTGTCAGCTATTGTTCCGGTTCGCTCATCGATGCTGTTCATATGAACCATTATTCCGATCAAGCGCTGGCGGTGCCAATCGCCCTCATGTGGGATAAAGACCTCAACAAAGATGTCGGTGGCACATCCGGCCCCATTGAACCGTTCGAGCAAATGAGCCAAGGCCGCGGCATCGTTGTAAGCGATGAAAAATACTTAGAAAACGCGATCCGCGAAATGGCTTACGAGGATCACCGTCACGATTATTACCGCCGTATGCGTGGTGAAACACATGTGATCGATAACCCGGTCGCTCGCGCTTTGCGTGTGATTGCGCAAACCATTCCAGCACATGCGCCCAAGCATCCTGTGCGACCATCTTTGCGTATGAGTTAATCGAAAAGGCCGGAATTCTTTCCGGCCTTTTCTTTACTTAGGGCAAAATTTTATGCCGCCATCGGCGTGGGGGTCGGCGCAGGGGATGCTTTCAGCGTATGGCGCAGCGTTTGGAAGGCTGCGATCTGTTCGCTGGCATCACCCGTCGTAATGATCAGATTGCCTTTGTGACCCATCTCGCGCAGCGTATCTTGCTGCGATGCTGTGACCACCATCGCGACAGCTGCATCGTGGTGGATGCCGCCTTCGGTCAGTTTCTTGATCTGCTCATGTAAGCCGTTCACAACCGCATCACGCTGTTTGGCGATACCTTTGCCGTACAGCTCGGCTGCTTCCGCACGCGCTTCGGCTTCTTTGACCGTGGTGATCTTGGCAGCTTCTGCGTTGTTGACGGCGGCGAGTTTATTTTTCTCGGACGCCTTCACGCTGGCGTAAGCGGCTTCGACCTCAGCCGGGAATTTCGGCTGATCAACCATCACGCGTTTGACTGCGACTCCGTAATCTTTCATCTCTTCCGAAATGGCGGTAATCACGGCATCGCTAATTTGGCTTCGCTGCGTGAAGAACTCTTCCGAGGTCATGCTGGATCCTTGATCTTTGACCGTAGCGGCAATGATTTTGGCCATTTGCTCCTCGGGTTTATCCGCGTTGAAGTAGTATTGATGGGCGTTTTCCACCTGATACTGCACGGTGATCGGGAGCGTCAAAATCATGTCGTCCTTGGTCCGTGTTTTCAAATCATCCTGGAACTGCTGCAGATTCATCGGCACCTTGTCGGCGACGGCTTGAATCGGCCACGGTAGTTTAAAGCCCAAGCCTGGATCGACCTCACGCGAGAATTTGCCGAAGGTGGTAATCAAGCCCTTATGCTTTTCAGGAACTGTGAAGATTGTGCTGCCGACTAAAATGATTCCGCCGATAGCGCCTGCGCCTAATGCAGCTACTTGGAAAACAGAACTTAAGTCCATGGTACGCTCCTTGTTAATGGTTCACTCTTTTTTTTGGTTATTACTTCAGAGGTACGAGAACCGGATTGAGCACGTCAAATTTCGATTGCCATAAAATGGCTGTTTTCTGCGGGTTTGCGGGGAATTTGCTTTGCTGCGTTGCGTTCAGTTACACTAGATGACTTCACATGAAAAAAGCCGGGATTTTCTCCCGGCTTTTGTATTTTTGATCTGATAAGAGCGGATTAGAAATCCATGCCGCCCATACCGCCCATGCCGCCACCTGGCATGCCGGGCATTTCTTTTTTATCTTCTGGTGCATCAAAGATCATCGCTTCCGTGGTGATCAGGAGCGATGCGACCGACGATGCATCTTGCAATGCCGTGCGCACGACCTTCACCGGGTCGATGATGCCGGTTTTGACCATGTCGACATATTCACCCGTCTGAGCGTTATAGCCCTTGTTGGTGTCGACTTTATCCAGCAGTTTGCCGACGACGACGGAGCCTTCGGCACCTGCGTTTTCAGCAATCTGACGCACCGGCGCTTGCAACGCGCGGCGGATGATGTCGATACCAACTTGTTGATCGTTGTTATCACCTTTGAGGTTCTCAAGGGCCTTGGCTGCATACAACAGCGCAACACCACCACCTGCAATCACGCCTTCTTCAACGGCGGCGCGGGTTGCGTGCATGGCATCGTCAACGCGGTCTTTTTTCTCTTTCACTTCGACTTCCGTGGCACCACCAACGCGGATCACGGCAACACCGCCAGCCAATTTGGCCAAACGCTCTTGCAGTTTTTCGCGGTCGTAGTC
>DATCRN010000156.1:0-10510 GCA_036568945.1 Alphaproteobacteria bacterium
CTTGCACAAGTAGCAGGAAAACAGGCTGTCCCCATTTCTACATTTGATGCTTTGGCGGCAACGGCGGTAACGGTCGCGCCCATTGCGATTTTGATTGAAACCAAACGCAGCGATTTTTATCTGCGGGCACCCGGCCAGGACGATCAATGCGTCAACATCGAACAATTAAAGACGATTATCCAACCCGATTGGGTCTTGCTGGGCGATGCCGTTGCGCGTGCGGCACGCGATGCAGAGCTTTTCAATAAGACCATCATTTTGAACTGCGCGAGCGCAGAAGCCTTGGCGTCTTGCGCTAGGGCAGGCACGGCAGGCGCTTTGGAGCCTGTTTATCTGCGCGACGCGGACGTCAGCATTAGCAAACAATCCCACGCGCGTATTATTTAGCGCAATTACTTGCCTTTTACTGCCTAAATACCTAATTATTGGTCATCATGACCAATAATTCAAATAATCGGAATGAATTGCTGAATTTGACGTCGCAGATCGTGGCGTCTTATTTATCGGCCAATTCTGTGCCAGCATCCGATATCCCAGCGATTATTGATCGAGTTTATAAGTCACTCACCAATATCGATGCGCCGCAGGGGGCAATATCTGCCGATCGTCCACAGCCGGCTGTCTCGATTAAAAAATCCGTTACGCCTGATTACATCGTGTGTTTGGAAGACGGCAAGAAACTCAAGATGCTAAAGCGTCATATCAAGAGCGCCTATGGTATGACACCCGATCAATATCGCGAGCGTTGGGGCTTGCCCAATGATTATCCGATGGTTGCGCCGAATTATGCTGAAAAACGCTCACGTCTTGCCAAAACCATTGGTCTTGGCAAACAGACGAAACAATCACGGAAAAAATAAAAATTCAGAAATAGAAGAAGGCCGGACTTTTGAGGGGAGGGGGTCCGGCCTTCTTTTTTGTCCTTGAAGGGTTTATGGAGGGATCATCGCGTGTCCTTGATGTCGGACTGATCCTTTTTAGCCTTCCAGGAACAACTCGTCTTTATCACTTACGCGCGCAGCAATTACTTCGCGCAGCTTACCCATCGCGCGTGCTTCCAGTTGGCGTACGCGCTCTTTGCTAATCCCTAATGACTTCCCGAGCTCATCTAGCGTTACTGGTTCGTACGTCAAGTGACGCTCGCGAATAATCCGCTGTTCACGATCAGATAGATCGCCCAAAGCCGCATTCAGCCATTTGGACCGTGATTCGCGGTCCTTCATACCGATCACGACATCTTCCGGATTCGGCGCATCGGATGGCATTAAGGATTGCAGTTCAGTATCGCCATCTTCACCAATTTGTAGATTGAGCGATTGATCGCCGCCCGATAGACGCATATCCATCGATTCGACATCACGTTCGGATACACGCAAATCTTTTGCGATCTGTTTACGACCATCTGCTGTGAGGTAATGAGCGCCTTCGCCATCACCTGCGATGCGGCTCTTTAGTCTGCGCAAATTAAAGAATAAAGATTTCTGCGCTGATGTCGTGCCGGTACGCACGATCGACCAATTGCGAAGCACATAATCCTGCATGCAAGACCGCACCCACCAGGATGCATAGGTTGAGAAGCGAATATCACGTTCTGGGTCAAAGCGGTTTACCGCTTCCATCAAACCGATATTGCCTTCTTGGATCAGGTCGCCATACGGCAAGCCGTAATGGCGAAACTTCGCAGCCGCCGCGACAACAAGGCGGCGATAAGCGTTGATGATTTTTTGCATGGACTCTTCGTCCTGATGGTCGCGCCAATTGCGCGCGAGTTGCATTTCGTCTTCTTTTTCGAGAAGCGGCGCATCCATCGAACTACGGATGTAGTTCAAGTTGGCGCGGTGCGTTTGTGGATCGTCTAAATGAGGCATGAAATCCTCCCCTTTCGCTAAAGCGTGAAGTCCAACGCCAAATGGCCGTTAGAGTTCACCGATAAGGATGATTTTACGCCCCTGAATGTGTTTTAAATAGGATGAAATTGGTACTAATTGTATCAGGATTGTAACAATGGCTGATAACCACGGCTTGTAAGGCAATCCGATTGCATGACAGCTATGCGTTAGCGCTCGAATATGTCGCCAACGGATGCATCATCATTCCAGGATGCACACGCAAGTGTGCCACCAAATCCGCAACCATTATCCATCGTTGCGGTCACGCAATTAATATATAGGCCGCGTTGCTGCGGATCGTAGCCGCGCACGACTCGGGCATAGGGGTTGTAGGCGTCGGTGATGGTGTTGAAATCATCGCCGCCCCACCAGAATCGGTCGCCTTGGTCTTCGAGTTTCAGATCCGTTTTCAGACCGGAATTCACGAACAGCAAAGGCGAGTCGCCCAGCGTGGGGGTATACGCTGCGCGTTTTAACTGCGTGAAGAAAATGTCGTGACCTAGTGGGCGCGTCACCATGTGACGAACGAAATTGGTCCAGCGCGATAGGCGGCCGGAATCGGATGTTTTATCGACCGCGCAGGCATTGAGACCTTCGCGCGGATCGACGCCATAAGATTCGAGCGTTTGCGCGAGGCCTTGGTCGAGCATCCATTCGTAAACGATCCAGGGGCTGGTGGCGGCCTGGAGTTGGAAGATGCGCTGGAGCATTTCTTCCTGCTGGCCGCGCAGGTAAACGATGTCGGTCGGTTGCACCCCTGCGATTGCCAAAATCATGCGGCGGAAGGCCAGGAGTTCATCAATAACCAACTGGCTGTTCGTGCCGCGGCCGATATAGTTGCCCAGATAGACCAAACGATCGCCGGGTTGGAATTTTGTGATGAGATCGTCGTGAAGACGGGTGAGGCGCTCGATCTCCCCATGGATGGAGGGAATCGTCCAGATCCGTTTGGCATTTTCGAGCGTGGCGAATCGAAAATCAACGGAGCGGCGGAAAGCGGCTTCAGGCAAGATAAAACCTAATGATTGAAGGTATTAGAGAAGATGCAACACGCATGACGCGAATCACACTCTAAGTATGAATCAATGCGGAATCTTCTGACAAGAGTCAGGTTGAGAAAAAGTGAAATAAAGTGCGAAAAATCAGGACGGTTTTAGAATCTGATCGATAACCGTCCTTTGCGCATCAAAACGGGATTGGCCGTCTTTCATCAAAGCGCGCCAGGCATCGTGCATTTCTTCGAAAGCACGCAAGCGATTATCCATTGCCCATGTTTCGCGAACGGGTGTGTCCATCGCGACGATAAAGCCGCGCATATCGTCCGGCATCATTGGAGTCTTACCGTCGAGCGGATAGGACTGAATTTTCTTATCCATTGCCGCTTTCCAATTTTTTTTCAAACGACGGTCGATGCCATGGCCATCCAATGTCGTTCCGCTTGCCAGCCCGTACCCAACCCAAAGGAGGTTGGCGCAAGGTTCCTGCAGGATTTCCGGCACGAACTTGTTCGTGTGCATGAATCCGGCATGGTGCTCGAAAAAGTCGGCGATTTTGTTTTGATTGGGCGTTTTCATATAGCCTTTTTTATGTTAAGGCCAAGGGTTTCGCAACAAAGAAAAAACCCGGCTCTCAAGGCCGGGTTTTTAATTCCATTCGGGTGTTAAAAGCTTAAGCCGCTTTGGTCAGCACGTCTTCCAGGCGGGCGACGGCTTTGTCTTCAGCGATACGCTCGACAGCCGCGACTTCACGGGCGAGGCGTTCCAGAGCCGATTGATAGATCTGGCGTTCGCTATAGGACTGTTCCGTGTCGTCTTTTGGACGGCGGAGGTCGCGCAACACTTCAGCAATTTGAACCGGGTCGCCGGAATTAATCTTTGCCTCGTATTCCTGGGCGCGGCGGGACCACATGGTGCGTTTGATTTTCGCCTTGCCCGTGAGGGTCTTGAGGGCATCTTTCAAACGGTCGCCGGTGGACAGTTTGCGCAGGCCGGCGGTTTGAGCCTTTTGGACCGGGATTTTCAGGCGCATGCGGTCTTTTTCAAAGGAGATCGCATACAGAGTGACGGACATGCCGGCGATGGATTGCGTTTCGACGCCTTCAATCGTGCCGACGCCATGGGCCGGGTAAACGACATAGTCGCCGGTGCGGAAATCGACTGGGGTGTCATTGGCAGGGCGTGCCACAACCGGGCGAACCGGCATACCCGGGCGACCCATTTGTGGGACGGAACGGTTCATGGTCGGGGCCGTGCGTAACGTCGGTTGGATCGTGCGGGTCTGAACAGGCGCTTTAGCAACCGGTTTCATAGGGGTTACAGTCGCTTTCACAGGCGCTTTTTTAGCCGCGACGGCGACTTTTTTTACGGCAACCGGCTTTTTCACTGGCTTAGCAGCCTTAACAGGCGCCTTTTTCACGGTTTTGACCGGTTTTTTCACGATAATTTTTTTGGCAGGGGCCTTTTTAGACGTTTTGGCGGTGGCTTTTGCCTTAGCAACAGGCTTTTTCACGGTTTTTGCAGCGACTTTTTTCTTCTTTAGTACGGTCATATCTGTCTCTTCTCTAGCCAAAACGTTTACATAATAATTCAAGTTCAAAGTGACAAAGACCATGCGAGCGGCTGCAGGAGCAACCGGTCTAAAAGCCTCTAACGCTTGAAGTTGGCTATTATTAACAAAAAATTAGGACTTGTTCAATAAATTACTAGGTCTTGTCCTAGAAAATATTGAAATCACTGGATTTTCCCAAGTGCTAAGGCACGGTCTATAGCGGCCGCAACGGCCTCATTTACCAGGGATTCCAGGCCCCGATTCGCCTCGAACACTCGAATTGCCGCGGCGGTGGAGCCATTAGGGCTTGTCACGGCAGTCCGTTGATTTTCGGGGGTGTCGTTTGTTTCCTCAAGAAGGGCAGCCGCCCCTATCAAAGTCTGTTTTGCCAACATCTTCGCGATGTCGGGGGCTAAATTAGCGTTTATGGCTGCCTTTTCAAGGGCTTCAGCGAAGAAGTAAAAGTAAGCAGGGCCTGATCCTGAGATGGCCGATAGCGAATCAATCAATGCTTCGTCAGAGAGTTGGATTGCTAATCCTAAATCCTTGAGCAAAGAATCGGCCATAGACTTTTGTTTTTCATCGCTTAATGCATAACCAGTGATGCCTTTGCCGATGCGCGAGGGCGTATTCGGCATGGTGCGAATGTAAGCGTGATCGTCGCCTAAAAGATCGTGCAATGTTTTAAGTGTGATGCCTGCCGCGATCGACATCACGGGCACGCCGCTTGGCAGATAAGGTTTTAGGTGAGGACACACCGACGCAAACATTTGCGGTTTGATCCCGAGCACGATCAAATCGATTGTGCGTTTCGCATTCGTCCATTCTTCGATGGAAGAATAGGGCGTGAGGTTGGCCAGGGCTGGTTTGTCTTTGGCGTGCGGACTGACGGCATCGACGTGGTCCACCACACCCGAGGCCAACCAGCGCGTCACCATCGCGCCGCCCATTTTGCCGTAGCCGATCAACAAAATCTTCATGGGTAAAGTGCTACCACAAACCGCCTGAGAACAAAGGGACAAATTTGCTTTTGAGCAATGTCGATGTCTATAAACAAGCATGCGTTACGATAATCCCCTAAGACAGCCGGCGTCCGTGCCCTATATCGCGGGCGCGTTGAGCGGTCTTTATGCCTATGCCGCGACACCCGCGCTTCATCAGTCGGAGCAGGCTTTGCTGGGCAGTTTCATGACCGGGGTGTCTATGACAGGTTTAACAAGCATCATTGGCGGTTCGATCGCCTTCACAGTCGGGATGGGCGCACATATTTTGGCGAACCGTTTGGTGCGTCATAATGGTACCCCGCCTTCTAAGGACGAATTGGCCGGATACCGTAGGATCAGTGGCTATGGCGGTATGATCGTAGGAACCATGCTGACCTTATATTATCTCTACGGCCCTGTGCAAAATGTGGTCGTGAGCGGCGTAGCTGCAAAACCGGCGATCACGCAATCCTTAACACCGATGTCTTAAGCGCATTGGTTGCTTTGCCGTACGCGTGTCATATTTGAATGACACCTTATCGCCATGACCGAGACAATTGTTCACCGCCCGTTACGTATTTTTGCCTATTGCATCGGATCGATCACGCTTTTCAGCCTTTTGAACCTGTTTGTCAAACTGGCGTCCGAAACCCAAAGCATCGCCGAAATCATGTTTTTCCGGAACGCGCTGGCGCTGCCGCCGCTTCTGTTTTTGATTCATGCCCACCCGGACGGGTTCGGCCTTTTGAAAACCAAGCGCCCCTTTGGCCATTTCACGCGTGGGGCGATCGGCAATTTCGGGATGATCCTGTTCTTCCTGTCCTTCGCACTTTTGCCGCTCGCCGATGCAACGGCGATCCAATTCGCGATGCCGCTGATCATCACCGCGCTCTCCATCGTTGTGCTTGGTGAAAAAGTCGGCAAGTGGCGCTGGGGCGCGGTCATTGCCGGCTTCACCGGCATTTTATTTATCGCAGCACCGACCGGCACGTCGCCTCTGGGCGGGATGATGGTTGCGCTTGCGGCGGCCTTTACCGGAGCCTGTGCGCAACTGATGGTCCGGCATTTGGGCAAGACCGAACATGCGTTGACCATCGTGTTCTATTTTTCGCTGATCGGGATGATTGCGTGCGGCATCGCGCTGCCTTTTTTCTGGAGTGTGCCGACGGACCAAGCGCTCTTTTATATGGTGATGACGGGTCTGACCGGCGGTATTGCCCAAGTTTTGATGACCAAGGCCTATGCCGAAGCCCCCGCCGGGTTTGTTACGCCGTTTAATTATTTGGGCATTATCTATGCCGGTTTCTTCGGCTGGCTTGTTTGGCAGGATGTGCCGTCCTGGAATATGTGGGTGGGAACCGCCATTATCATTACGTCCGGCCTGGTCATTTTATACCGCGAAACAATCCTTAAAATTCACCCGGATCCGGTCCTGCCCGACGCAATTCCGCCAACGGAAGCCGATGCCGAAGACCTGGAAAAGGATCGCGCTGGACAAACAGCGGGGGCCTAGCCTAAAAACCTGCCATGACTTTTGTGGTTACCGACGTCTGCATCAAGTGCAAGTACACCGACTGTGTCGAAGTGTGCCCGGTCGATTGTTTTTACGAAGGTGAAAACATGCTGGTTATCAACCCGGACGAATGCATCGATTGCGGCGTGTGCGAACCCGAATGCCCGATCGAAGCGATCATTCCAGACTCGACACCCGAAGGCGCCAAATGGGTAGATATGAATCGCGAGTATTCCGGTCTATGGCCGAACCTGACCCGCAAAATCGATGCGCTGCCTGAGGCCGAAGAATTCAAAACCAAGAAAAACAAAATCGACACCGATTTTTCGCCGAAACCGGGCGAGGGTGATTAAGCCTTCAAATTTGCGTTCTGATCCAGCGGGGGTGTAAGACACCGACATGGATAATCAAGACGATCTCTACCACATTTTGGGTATTCCTGCGACATCATCGCCGAAAGCCATTCATAAAGCCTATCAGGTGCGATTCAGGGAATTACAGCTCAGCGGGCAAAATCCGGAAAGCTTACAAAAAATACGCGATGCTTATACGATTTTGCGCAATCCAGATACGCGTGCTCAATATGATTTTAAACGTCTGAACCATAACGCGCGTTTTTCTTACATCCCGCCCAATCCGAAAGAACGTGAAGAACTTAAGCGTTATCTATGGACCAATCTCAAAGTGGTTCAGGAAACAGCTTTCATGAAATTTAACGATAGTGCTAGAAAAATTGATGAACCGATTGGTGCAAAGGATGTTTTCAACATCAAGGCCAACCTTGTTTGGAAGTATATGAAGGAGCGATACAAATATAATTTCTTCAGCCACACCGGATTTTATGCCGCCAAATATATTGTGCCAGCGATGGTTACCACGAGTATTCTCAATACGACTTCAAGCATTGTTCTTAAAACACCACATTTGGGATTGGTGGCATATCTTGCCATCGGTTTTGGCACGGCAACCGCAACAGTATTGGGCGCTTTGGCCGCGATGCACACAGTCGGACCAGCAGCCAATACGGCAGGCGCCGTGATCGGCAATGTGTTGTCCAAGCGCAGCATTTTGAAAAAGCCGTGGGAAAATGAAAAAGGCATCAGCGATGGTGTTCGCCGCACGCGACAAATTGCGGATTCAACGTATCGTTCCGCGCGCGTAGCATTCTTTGTGGCGGCAACCTTGGGAGCCAGCGCTGGATTCTTATCCGCGTATAAACCTTTACGCCAAGCCTTCACCCCACCGGTCGTGGAAGTACAATCACCGGAACCGACTATATCGTAAACGGTTCTACTGGGCCGATACTTAGGGAATGTCTGCGGTATTGCATCGGCGCGCCATGTTCACCGAGATATTGATTACGCAGTTCGACGACATCGGTCACGTCTTCACCTGTACCTGGCAGCATGGCGATTGTGTTAAATTCCGATGCGTCTTTGACCTCTACATCTGCCGTGATCAAACCTTGGTTTTTATCTAGATATTGGTCGACTTCCCATTTGTGACCCTCATAGGGAATGGTGTGGCGGAATTTTTCGACATGGAATTCGCACCAGCCACTGTACATTTGCCAGGCATGCATGCCATGGCTGATCACCGCTTCACATTCCACACGCTGGGAAAAATCCTCGCTATATTTTTTAATGGCAAAAACATCGCGCATGTAAAAATCAGGACCGTATGGTTTTCCGGACTCGCGGCGCACGCGCGCTTCGACCGGACCTTCCAGCAACACTTCGCCGGTTTCTGGATTATATTCCGAAATCTGCTTCACGTCGTTCAGTGTAATGTTTTGTGCGGGGTAGACGCGGCGGACGCGATCATTCTGTAAGATAATATGTACGCCGCGTGCCGCCGCATCAAATTCCAAAAACAAACGCGTGTGCCGTTTTTGATTTTTGGGTAAATAGGCTTGTTTCAGCAAGCGGGGCTGATCCTTGCTCAAAGCAAACCAATCATTGCTCACAATCAAAAATTTACGTTCGATTTCGGATGCCATTTTTATGCCTCCAATTTAGGCGTTTTGGCTGGTTTCGGTAGTGCCTGTATCACACCATGACGCGCGAGCAGGGACAAGGGGCCTTCATATTTGCCGAAGGACATGTCGGGCGATAAGCGCGCGTCTTGTTGCATCATGGCACTTTGAGCAAACAGATTTCCGCCCTGCATGGATTGGACTTCAAAGAAACCGGCCAGCTGCGCTGCCCAATAGCCGCCCATAAAGGCATCGCCTGCGCCAACTTTGTTGACGATTTTGGCTGTATCCATTTCTGGTGGAACATAGGTGCTGTAACCAAATTTGCTAACCACATATCCAGGGTTGCCGCCGTCTGTGATGACAAACTGTAAATTATAGTCTGTTCCCTTGGCGATAGTGATGGCCGTGTTGATTGCATCTTTGTTCGCCGCGGTCTTGGCTGCGCGATATCCTGGTGCGGCACGCTTGGTAGTTTCAAGAAGACTGCCGTCCATTCCGGTAAATGGGTTACCATTGGCAGAGTCATAGTTGGCGCGCCATTCCGTATCGCGATTTACCAGGCGGCGGAATTCACCCGTATTGGCGTGAACCGTGACGTTCGTAGTTTGCACGGCGCGTGCGAAGAATGCACGGAATGTATCATTTTCGCAGATGCGCTGGGCTGCTGCTGCGATTACCAATTGGATGGGGCCAAGCCCACTTTCGGCGCGTTCCATATTGGCAGCGATGATGGCTTCCAATGTAGCATCGGCAATCGCCTGGAAGTGCGGGCCGTATGCTAAATAGCCTTCGATCATTACGACATCTGTGTCAGCATTCACCGCATCGGCAATGTGCGGAGCGACATTGTAAAAATCGGTTGAATTATCACGCGATGGGGATGCCACCATGATGCGGTCGCCTTGGTGTGGCACGACGTGAACTTTTAGGCACTCACCTTTGATGGGGCCGATCACGACGCCATCTGACATGCTGGTTTTAAAGACAGGCCCTGCTTCTCCTTCATCCAAAACTGTCAGAAAGTTGATATTCGCAATCGGCAAACCGTTGCGTTTGGAGCATGCAATGGCGGAAACTGTATTAGCGAGCGACCCGCCCGCAGCTAAGGACGCTTTGCCGAAAATGTACTCTATCGCAGAGATGCCTTTTAAGGTTGGGACAGATAGTGCATCAAGATAGGCGCTGGCGGCCTCTTCAAAC
Organism: Alphaproteobacteria bacterium; assembly: GCA_036568945.1. Lineage (GTDB taxonomy): Bacteria > Pseudomonadota > Alphaproteobacteria > Micavibrionales > UBA1664 > UBA6145. Next base: position 10,111 of record DATCRN010000156.1, read on the forward strand.
ACTTCTTTCAGGATTAAAATATTATCACCGGAACGTGGCGCTGCTTTGAGCGTCCCTTCAGGCAGATAATTTGGCAGCGTGGATAAAAATTCATCCGCCAAAATGGCATTGCCTGTTGGGTTATAAGCCACCGTCTCATTAGGTTCGTATAAATAATCGACGACACTGTTGCCGATAGCGACAACGTTTTTAGGCTTGGAATATTTGATAGTGGACATTTTTATTCTCCCTTTAAATCATTGTTATGATTTCAGGGATACGCCTGCTGTAAAAAAACGGTAATGCAAAGCGTGCATTACTAATGCGGTAGCGGCTCTTTTAGTCGGCTAACGGCGGCAAAGGTTGATCCGTCATGTGGCCCGGCACAATGACGAGCGGTACGTTGAGTTGTGCCAAGCCT
>DATCRN010000157.1:0-5579 GCA_036568945.1 Alphaproteobacteria bacterium
CACCAGGGCTCGATATTGCGCATCCACGCGAAATACGTGTTTTCCCAGGATTTAGGCACGAACACGGTTTTACCCTGCTCTACCGCCTCAATGGCTGGTTTCGCGAGGGTTGCAGCATCGGCATACCATTGATCGGTCATCAAGGGTTCGATGATTGCTTCCGACCGTTGGCTGTACGGAATCTTCGTCGGATGGTCTTCGACCTTCACGAGTTCTTCGGTGGCTTCCAATTCCGCCAGAATTTTCTTACGCGCAGCGAAGCGGTCGAGGCCGCGATATTCTTCCGGTGCGTTTTCGTTGATCGCGCCGGTTTTATCCATGATCGAAATGAACTGGAGATTGTGTTTTTTGCCGAGGTTGAAATCGTTGAAGTCATGCGCAGGCGTAACCTTCATAGCGCCAGTGCCGGATTCCATATCGACATACTCGTCACCAATGATCGGGATCGGGCGGCCGACGATGGGCAAGATCGCGAATTTGCCAATGAGATCTTTGTAGCGTTCATCGTTGGGGTTTACGCAGATGGCGGTGTCGCCCAGCATGGTTTCAGGGCGCGTCGTGGCAATGGTGATCGTGCGGGCCGTGTCGCCTTCGATATGATAGGCGATATGCCACATATGGGCTTTGGTTTCGCGGCTTTCGACCTCAAGGTCCGATACGGCGGTTTGCAGTTTCGGGTCCCAGTTGACCAGGCGTTTGTCGCGGTAAATCAGTTTTTCGTTATAGAGCTGAACGAAGACTTTTAAGACGGCTTTGTTTAAGCCTTCGTCCATCGTGAACCGTTCGCGCGACCAATCGGGCGTTGTGCCGAGTTTACGCAATTGTTTCGTGATCGTGCCGCCGGATTGCGCTTTCCAATCCCAAACACGTTTCAAAAATTCTTCGCGGCCCATGGCTTTACGCGAATTACCTTCGGCTTCGAGTTGACGTTCGACCACCATTTGCGTAGCGATACCCGCGTGGTCAGTGCCCGGCATCCAGAGCGCGTCACGACCCTTCATGCGCCAATAGCGCGTCAGAATATCTTGGAGGCTCATGTTGAGCGCGTGGCCCATGTGCAGCGAACCCGTCACGTTCGGCGGCGGCATCATGATGGTGAACGGCTGGCCGTTGCCTTCCGGGTGTGCGGCAAAAATGCCGGACTTTTCCCATTCCTCGTAATGGCGGGATTCTATGGCTGCGGGGTCGAAGGTTTTATCGAGTTGCTTAGCATCGGACATGGCGTCTTTTTGCCGGAAATCAGCCCAAAACTCAAGGATTTATACAGAAAACTGTCATTCCGAATGCATGGGAGGAATCTCATAACACCCAGGCGATCCCTCACCTAAAGGTTCGGGATGACAAATTACTCAGCGGTCCATAGCCTTTTTGGCGATGCGTTCGAGCTCTAGCTCGACCATACGCTCGATCATTGGCGGTAGATTGGTATCCAACCACTGACGGAGCATCGGTTTCAGCATATCACGGACGATGTCTTCCAAAGTTCCCCCATTCCCACGCGAGATCGCAATATTCTGCGCGAGTTTTGTCATTGAATCGAGCGATGCGCTCTTAGCGGCTTCACTGATGATAGAATCGACCGGGCCTGGTGTTGGAATCGTATCCGTCGCACCGAAATCCGGCATGCTGGATACTTCCGGCTCTGGTTCTGGTGTGGGCGCGACTTCCGCAAGCGGATCAGTGAAGTCGACCGTTTGTTCTTTCGGTTTATCGAAGTCGATGCCGGCGAGCGGATCTGCTTGTTCGTCTTCCGGAATTTTCATTTCACCCGGCGCTTCAGCGAACGCAGCGAGATCCAAAACATCATCCGGCAAATCCGGTTCCGGTGCAGGTGCTGGTTCCGGCTCGGGCGCAGGTGCTGCAGCCTCTTCCTTCGGCTGGTCATCATCGGAAATGATTTCGCGGATCGAAGCCAGAATTTCTTCGATAGACGGTTCCTGATCGTTTTGCTCAGCCATGGACTCTAGACACTTGTTTTCAACAACTTAACGTTCACTAGAGAAGAATATCAAAGCCTTGTCAAAGCGCAACTCGCCGTAATGCACAGTTATCCTCAAGGGGGACTAGTCATCTAGTCACGCCCCCTAGTCAGCTGCGGGGCTCGGTCTTGCTGTTTTCGAACGGGCCGCGAACAGACTCCATAATACCGTGCTCAGCCTCAGGCGCCATCATGCCCAGATGGGATGGCGTGAGCTGGCCTGTTGCCGCCAAAAGCCCATAATCCGCCACAACAGCATCACGCTTAGCTTGAACCAACCCCACTTGAGCGTTCAACAATTCCCGTTCCGCATCTAGGGTATCGAGGACAGTGCGGGTGCCCACTTCACGTTCTTTGTAGACACCATTGCGAGCAATCGTTGCGGCTTCCACCTGTTCGTCCAGCGCATTGATCCGAACCAGGGCTGCCTGTTGATTATTCCAGGCCGTGGTAACCTGTTGGGTAACACTGCGCTGCGCTTCTTCCACGCGATTAGCACGTTCATAGCGTGCAATCTTGGCCTGGCGAATACGTGATTGCATCGCACCGCCTTCGTACAAATTCATACCGACACGCAGGCCTATACTCGCGTTTTCGCTTTCATCGACAGCGGCAACGGTGTGCCAATCGTGTCCTGCGGATGCGACCAGATTCAGATCTGGAGTTCGCTCGCCTTCGGCAACTTCTACCGCTTCTTCTGCTGCCTTTTCCAAACGGCGGGCATACAGAATTTCAGGATTATCTTGCTCTGCCTTGGTTTGCGCGGCCGACAAATCGCCAGGCAAAGACAAGTTGGATGTGTCGTGGACAAAATCAGCGCTTTCGCCATCCATACCGGCATATTGTTTGTAACGCGCGAGCGATGATTGATAGGCCGCGTGCGCCGCAGTCACATTGGCTTCAGCTTCGGAAAAACGCGCTTGTGCTTGTGCCACATCCGTACGCGTGAGCGCGCCTACTTCAAAACCATTCTTGGAGGCCTTCAATTGCTCGGCAATCAATTCGCGATTTTTTTCATTGAGTTCGATCACTGCGCGGTCGCGCACAATATCCATGGCTGCCGTCACCACGTTCAAAAACACTTGTTGCGCCACGCTTTCATACGCCGCGATTTGCGCATCGGATAATTTTTCCTGTTGCTGAATGTAAGAACTGATACGACCGCCGGTCCAGACCGGTTGCACGAGCGTGATACCAGCGTCTTTGGTGACGAAATTGTCACTTGAACCCGGATCATCTTTGGAATGCGTGTATCCAACACCACCATCAACATCAATTAGAGGACGGCCCAGCGCATCGGCTTGCGCCACTTCTTCATATTGAATGCGCAATTTTTCGCGTTCAGCGCGCAGCGTCGGCGATGAACCGTAGGATTTTGCGAGCACTTCCAGCAGCGATGTTTGCGATAGGTCTGCTTCGACGGCTTCGGGCGCAGGCGCTTGCGCATCATCCATGAGCGGTGTTGGTTCAGATGAAACCACTTGGGGCTTAACAGTTGGTGCGGGCGCTTTGAATTCTTGCGCGATCGGCTCAGGGACTTTCGTTTCTTCAACGACCACAGGCGCAGCTTCAGTGGGTTTTGCAGCCAGTGCCTCTTTACGCGCGGTTTCTTCCGGTGCGGGCATGCTGACGCGACCGCCGGAAATGGAAGGTTGATACAAAAAGTCCTCAACCTGATCTTGCGCGCAAGCGCAAGGCACCCAGGCCGCAGTAACCAAAAGGGCGGTTAGCAAAACACGCATTAGAATGAAAACTCCGCCCCCGGTTCAAACCCGGGCAGATATGGGGTGGACACGTCGGCGATAATCTTGGTTGCGACATCCCCATTTTCAAGGCGTTGCAAACAAACGGCCTTACCCGGCGCAAGGCGCGACGGACGCAAGACACACAATAATTTACCGCCCACACTTAATTGATCGATCAAATTTTGCGGCACGGCAGGCACGGCCCCAGGGACAAAGATTACATCATAAGGCGCCTGGCGGGCGTAGCCGTCACGATAATCCATTTCGATGAGGACAGTGTTGCAGATCTCCCGTTCCGATAGACGTTTTTGCGCGGCGGTCGCAAGCTCCGGCTCGGGTTCGAGCACAATCACTGTAGATGCGCAGGACGCCATGATAACAGCAGATGGCAGGCTAGCGGCGCCAAGAACCAAGGCGCAACCCACGGGCGCGGCGCATGCATCTTGAAGCAAACGCGCCTCGGCCAAAGGTTCCAAGACAAAGGCCTTTTGGCCGGGAATGCTCAGGTCCTCATCAACATAGGCGCGATCGGCCACGGTCTTGTCCAAAAAAGCCTCACGCGGCAGGTTACGATAGATCTCCAGCAAATCCTTGTTATGGATGCCATTGGTCATCAGCTGCGCATTAACCATATTCTCACGGGCGCGGGCAAAGTCGGTCATCGGCGAAACCTTGGAAAATTGAATGGAGTTCAGGGTTTTAAGCTGTGGATAGATTTAACGCAAGTGCGAAAGAATTACCAGACGGCCAGACATAAAAATGATGGATTTTGGCTCCTGGCCATGTTACCCAAGCCCGTTCAATGGGGCGCGGTGGCCGAGCGGTCAGGCAGAGGTCTGCAAAACCTTGTACGGGGGTTCAACTCCCCCCCGTGCCTCCAATTTACCCCTGAGATTAGTATGGCCGCTCCCCGTAAGCTTATTCATGTTTGGATTGAAGGTCTGTACGAGCAGGATCAGGATTTCGGCCTAGCCTGGGTCGTAAAAGACGACAAATTAGGCATGATCGGCAGCAAACTGCGCCTACCCTTCGATATGACCGGCTTTGAAAATTTCGGCACCGAATGCGCGGAGTTTATGGCCATTGTTTATGCGCTTAAATCTTTGCCGGCCAAATCAGCCGTCGTCATCCATTCCGGATCCAACAATTTAATCCGCTGGATGGAGCTGGCAGGCGAAGGCCAAGTACTCGCTCAACAAAAGAAATATTTAAGCGCCCCGCCTTTCAAAAAAGCGTTCGAGGCGGCACTTGCTGAATGTGAAAAGGCACTGACTTACAGTTTCGATTACGTACGCAAGAATAACGAAGGCATGGAAATGGCGCGCGACCTAGCCGAGCAAGCGCTTTATCCCGATGATGATGCATAAGAACTTGCCATGGCGCATCCCAAGCGTTTAAGCCTGTAGGGATGACGGAGCAACCCCTCCATATCTGGTTTGACGGATCCTATCGCCAAAAAGGCGCTTTGGGCGTGGCCTGGGCTTGGAAAGAAGGCGGAAAATTCCAAGTGGATTCACGCGCGGTTGCGAACGGCGATCTGAAAGATTACGAAGAACACGGATCGCATTACGTCGAATTGGTCGCGTGTTTCCATGCGCTCAAAAGTTTGCCTGATCAAAGTGTGGTTGTTGCGCATACAGACTCACAAGACTTGATCAATTGGATGACGATCGGACAAGAGGTTTTTACCCGTCGCAAAACGAAAGACCGTGCTGCGCTACCGCCCCTCAAAAAAGCGTTCGAACATACACTCGCGCAAAAAGATCGAATGCGAAGCGTGACATGGCAATTAACCGCGGACAAAAATAACGAAGGCATGCAGCTGGTACACGAAGCTGCCCAGACAGCCTCCACAC
>DATCRN010000158.1:0-6694 GCA_036568945.1 Alphaproteobacteria bacterium
ACGGCAGTGGCGGCTGGAAAGTCGTAGTAGAAGCCAATACCGGATTCAATCATGAGGACTTTGCGTCGATCTCGTTGAAAATCAAACTAGTGGATGATGACGGTGTCACTAGCCATGGTCCGATTTATAGCTCAGCCGTTAACCTAAACATTGATGACGTGAACGAGGCGCCAAATGATTTCTTCGTCAATCAAAACAAAGACTTTTCGGCAGGCACAGACTTGGCCGTATCGGGCCTACAATCAAACCCGATCGTAGCTGTCCTTGGCAACGATGATCCTGATAACGACCCTACCTTCCTTTTAAATGCATCGCGTTATCAAATCACTAATGTGACCGGCGGCTTTAGTTTAAGCGACTTTAGCATTGTTGATGTCACAGATGATCATGGTCACACCCAACAGGTTTTGAAATTCAACAAACCTACCGGATATGACTTCCCGGATGGCGGTCTCAATTTTACGATTACTGTGAAAATGGATGCCACGCAAAATGGATTCGACGCCGGTGATGTGGTCCATACATTTAATGTTACGGGCCGTAATGATGTGTTGGTTTTAGAAACGCTCAATGGTAGCAACGGATTCAGCATCACCAACGACCAACGCTTCCCAGGCACCTCCGGCGGCGCGGCGTTTGGTGCGGGCCTTGCAGTCGGTGATTTAGATGGTGATGGCAAGAACGATATTCTTGTCGGTGCGCCGCTCGCGATGAATGGCGGTGGTACGCAAGAAACCGGCGGCATCTATGCCTTTAAAAATGGCACCGCATTTAAAACAGATTCTCAGAATGGTCAGGTTCTATTATCGAACCTGGTTGATCCGACGCCAAGCTTGCCTGGCTTCTTCCAAGAATTACCGGATGGCAATGATGGTCATCGTTACGGATCGCGCGTTACTTATTTAAGCAACTTTGACGGCAAATCTTCTGCCGGCGGGGATGTTGCAATAGTCAACGCAACGACTGATGGCGCACCTAATATAGGCACTGTAAGTATCTTAAGCGGTTACCGCATGCTTGATGGAACAACCAATAATGAGCTCATCGCGAGAGTCATCAATATTTCAAACGGCGGCAAGTCAGGTGATGACCTAATTGGCAGCATCACCGTTTCATCGCTTGGCGACGTGAACGGTGATGGCAAAGCGGATTTGTTTGTCGGTGCTCAGTATGATGGCACAAGTGAGTCTGGCCGCGGCATGGTAGTCTTTGGCAGCACGTCGCTTTCAGGAGACCTTGATTTCGCGACCGGAAGCGGCCAATTAATTTTAGCCCCAGGCTCAGCAAGCGATCATTTTGGCAAAGAAGCAGCTGGTTTAGGCGACCTCAACAACGATGGATATAACGATTATGTCGTTTCATCGGGCGGTGCTAACGGCAAAGCCTATGTGTATTTCGGCAATGCCAACGGCGATGCCGGAACGCCGCTCATTATCAATGGAACGGCCTCCAACCCCATGACGCCGCAAGTCGGCTCGGCTGGTGACTTTAATGGCGATGGATTCAATGATTTTATGATCCGCTCTGAACCGACCGTAGATGGTACTCAGGGATCTGTGAAAGTCATTTACGGCAATGCAGGCCTTGATGGGTATACGGCCTTTAATACCGATCAACTCAATGTCGCGACTGGCTTTAACGGCGTCAACATCCACTGGAATGCGGCAGATTCTTCCATCCGCGTGGGTGATGTGTTTACGACTGCCGGTGACTTTAACGGTGATGGATTCGATGATGTGGTCATCGATGTTAGTAAAAACCTTGGCGCAGCCGGTTATGAACATACTTTATTTGTTGTTTATGGCTTTAACGGCACGGGTACTGTCAACTTGAACAGTTTGATGGCTGGCACAACGGCAAGCGAAGCCAATAAAGGTTATAAAATCCGCATGCTTGATCCGACAGGCGAACACATAAGCGTTGCATCCGCTGGCGATATCAATGGCGACGGGTTTGATGATTTGATGATCAGCAATCCTGGAGCTGCGACAAGCCCCAATCACCCGAGCGCACATGATGGTGAAGCTTACGTGGTCTATGGCGGAAACTATAACGAAATCCCGATGACGAAAATCAATGACGGTCAAACCATCAATGCCACTGCAGGCAATGGTCAAGTCTTCATAGGCAGCAGCGGCAATAACACGCTTGGCAATGATCAAGCCGCTCAGTTGATGACATTCAATGCAGGCGCAGGCGATGACACATTCCGCTTGGCAAGCTCGGCTGCGCTCAACTTCCAAACTTATGATGGTGGTGCTGGCACGCGGGATACACTGAAATTGTTCTTTAGCGCATCGGAAAACCCAGCCAACTCTGCAGCCACTAACCTAACGCCTATCAATCTGATGGGCGTCAGCAATAAGATGAGCGGGGTCGAGGTTATCGCCTTTGATACTGGTTCTTATTCCGATAAGGTTCAATTGAAACTCGCTGATGTTTTGTCATTAATGTCAACATCCGATACACATAGCCTGACCATTCTTTCGATGGAAAACACCTATGCAGGCAGCCAAGCCAACATGCTGGGCCTGTATCAAAATGATGGCACGACACCTATCACGAACCTGGCAGCTTTTGGCTTTACCAAAGATGCCAACGGCGACACCACACAAGATCAAGTAAGCTTAACAGGCGCTGGTGGTACAGGCACGGGCTATGTTTATACACACATGGAAACCGGCTTCCAACTGATCGTCGATAGCCGCATTCAAAACGCGGCTACCATGTCCTCGACTTAAAAGAATTATTTGCCGGTAGCGGCATATACGCCGTCCCAATTTTGGGGCGGCGTATTTTTTTGGAAATCCTTAATGCGCATTTCCATGACCATGTAATAATCCCCCAAGCGATCCTCACGATCCATGGCACGGCAAGATTTGATATGACCTAAAGCATCATCAAATTCAGCATTCCGATAGGCGTGCAAGAAGGCATCATGCGTGGCCTGCCACTGATGAAAATCCAGACCTTGGCCCATATTCTCGTCGCCTAAGGCCGTATAAATACGCACCGGCTCCGTTTTGCCTTTCACTTGGATGTAATCCACTTCCATCAAGGCAAAATCAGCAACATTCTTTGCGGTCGCCTCGCCTAAAAGGATATTGACACCGTAAGTCTTGGTTTGCCCCTCCAAGCGCGAAGCCAAATTACAGGCATCACCCAAAACGGAATAAGCGAAACGCTGTTTAGACCCCATATTACCAACAGCGCATGGACCCGTATTAATACCGATGCCGCAATTAAGCGGGTAGAAGGGACGATTTTCCTTCTCAGCTAAAATTTTCATTTGTTCGTTAATAGGGGCTAACACACCACGCATGGCAAGTGCCGCGCGCAAAGCTTCGCGTTCATGATTATCGACATCCAACGGGGCATTCCAAAACGCCATCATCGCATCGCCCATATATTTATCGATCGTCCCACGCGTTTTCATGACTTCATCTGACATCGGCGTAAGAAAATCATTCATGGTGTTGATCAACACTTGCGGCGTCATCGCTTCCGAAATTGTGGTAAAATTGCGAATATCGGTAAACATGATAGTCAAATTTTTGATTTCTCCACCCAACTGAAGCTTGTCCGGATTTTTGGTCAATTCCGTCATGAAATCCGGCGAAATATAAAGGCCAAAAGCGCCACGAATCTCACGGCGCTCATATTCCGCTTTTAAATAGGAAAGTAACGATGACAACACGAACATCACCATCACAGCCAAGGACGGGTAAACAGGATCGATCAAAAGTCCAAAATGTTCATACGAATAAGCAGAAATGGTAACTGCACTTACGATCAACAGCATAACGACCACAAGCAACAGAACTAGGTTGATGAAGGGCGCCAAAAAGATGATTGCGAGGCCCGTGATGAAGATGAAGCACGCCTCTATTCCCATCGCATAGGCGGGACGCACCGTATATTTACCTTGCAAAGCTTGTTCTACAACGTTGACGTGCATCTCAACACCAGGGATGAATAGATCCAAGGGCGAAGACCGAATATCCTTAAGACCTTCGGCACTGGTGCCAATAAATGCAAAACGTCCCTTAATGATAGACGGGTCGATTTGTCCCGCCATGACTTTCCAAGCTGAGATATAACGCCCCATTTTGCGGGGTGTATAATAAACCCACATGCGGCCTTCGGAATCCGCAGGTAAAATGATGTTGCCGACCTTCACGTTAATGGCGGATTCAAAGCCCTCGAGACCGGATTTATTACGGGCCTTGGTTTCGGACACAATAATACTGGCCTTACCTGCAGCAACGCGCAGCGCTTCTAGTGCCAAGGATGGATAAAGCTGCATATTGCCATCTTTATCTTCCGCCCGCACGATCAACGGCACGGTTCGCACAATACCATCTAGGTTGGTGTTAACCGAGAAACTGCCATTGCCTGCTGCGGCCTTTTCTAAAATCGGAAGGCTCGTCGCGACACCGCTGGAGAAATACGCATTTTTAATCAAAATATCCCGCGCCTTTGGGGAAATTACCATTCCGCGAATTGTGGATGGAACTTTGCCTTCATTACCACTTTCGGTTCCAACAAATCCCATGACGACATTGCCGGTTTGTGCAATTGCCTTCGCAAAAATTTCATCGTTATCCGGCATACTTGATAAAACATTTCGCGCAGCTTCAGCGGATGGATCTTTCAGACGCTTTGCCAATAACGGAGGCGATGTCCGATCAGGTTCGGCAAACACCATATCGAAGGCGATACTCGCAGCACCCATTTCTTTGAGCTTTAAAGGCAGCTGCGCCAAAATATCATGCGGCCAGGGCCACTGGCCTAGCACGGCCAAAGATTCTTCATCAATATCAATGATGACGACACTATCAGTCGAAGGGCGTGGGTAAATGCGATTGAACGTATCGAATGTTGCATATTGCAAGCGTTGCAACCATGGTTGTTGCGATCCCGAAAACCATGTCGCCATAAGCAGCAAGGCCATCAATAAGGCCATTTGCACGCCGCGGCGGGTCAGCAGACGGATCATCGCTCAGTCAATGCCTCTTGCCGCGCGCGCAGGAACGGTTTCATAAGATAAGACATGATCGTGCGGTTTCCGGTGATCACGTCCACTTGTGCGACCATGCCAGGCATAATGGGCAACGGATTTTTCTCAGTTCCTAAGTGATTTTTATCAGTCACGACGTCGATTTCAAAAAATACATTTCCTTTTTGATCGGAAACCGTATCGGCGCCAATGCGCGTTAGACGCCCATCGAGAGCACCGTAACGTTGCGCATCATAGGCGGTAACCTTAACCTTTACCTTTTGACCCAATTTCAAAAAAGCGATGTCAGTGGGCGACACTTTAGCAGTCACCTTCAAATCATCGTGAATAGGTACAATTTCCATCACCGTCTTTGCCGGTTCTATGACCCCACCGATTGTGTTTTGATGGATGGATTTTACGATGCCGTCTGTCGGCGCGCGAAGCTCGGACCGATCCACCCTGTCCGTGGCGGTTTTCAGTGATTCTGAGAGGGGCGCCAGATTCGCCTCAACCTCACTAATTTCTGTGAGCGCCTCAGATTTAAAACGGTTTTCTTTATCGGCGCGTTCGCGTTTGGTTACGCTCAATTCTGCATTCACAGCATCTCGACGTTGCGATGCGGCGTTCATGTTACCGCGTAGATCAGCCAGTTCACGCTCCAGACGTACTAAATTCATTTGCGGAGCGGCTTTTTTGGCGACCATAGACCGCGTCATATCAACCTCTTTTTGCAATAACGCGCGGGTTTCCGACATGCCACCCACTTGCGCGGAAATTTCACGCAAGGAGGCTTCTGCCTGTACAATTTTATCATCCAATAAAGAAAGCGTGTTTTGCAGGTCTTGTATGCGCGACGCATGCAATGCCACCTCATTTGCGGCAATCGACGGGAATTTAGACGCTGTATCAGCATCCGGAACGAAATCCCGCCCTTCGGCTTCAGCCTTCAAGCGATCGCGCTTTAAAGTCAGGCTCGCAGCCTTAGCTTCAATCCCAGCTTCATCCGATGCGAAAGCTACATTTTTCACTTTCGCCAAAACGTCGCCTTTTTTAACGGTATCGCCTTCATGTACCATCAATTCCGCCAATATACCGCCTTCAAGTGACTGGACCATTTGCGTCTCGGATGATGGCACTACCTGCCCCATGCCACGCGTTAGTTGCTCGACCTCGGCAAAGGATGCCCAAATCACAAAGCATACAAACAAAGACGTGACGGCATAAAGCAGCGCATTGGCTGACCATTTAGCTTGTAGGCGCGTTGCAGCCACCGCTTCGGCCATAAAATCCGCATCCTCGTGCAAACGGCGAGAGCGTTCAATATCGCGGAAAAGGTCCATGATGATTTTCATGCCATCAGCCCTTCTTCACCTGAATTTGACCGCCCGACAATGCTTCAATCACTTTATCACGCGGGCCATCGGCAATTAATTTGCCTTGATCGACCAGAATTAAACGATCGACGAGACGTAGCAAATGCTGACGGTGTGTGATCAGAATCAGCGTGCGGCCTTTGGCCTGTTGCTCGATATGACGCACAAAAAGCTCTTCAGCTTGAACGTCCATAGCATTGGTCGGCTCATCGCAAACCAAAACGCTCGGGATAGTGATAAGCGCGCGGGCCAGTGCAACCGCCTGGCGTTGTCCGCCCGACAAACCTTCGCCACGTTCGCCCACGGGCGTATCATAGCC
>DATCRN010000159.1:0-3852 GCA_036568945.1 Alphaproteobacteria bacterium
CGCGTTAAGTTCGCTTGAGTCGTATAAAGCTGGCCAATCACCCCATCGATCGCCTCGGCTTGCCAGAAACTGGAGCCGGAGAGCAAACGCGCTTGTTGACGCAGCCAATCGAAGTGAAGCGCCTCACCAATATGGAAGAAGAGCTTCGCCGTGGTCGGAATCTTTTTCGCATCATTGCCTGCGATACGGATAATATCCGGCGCGGAACGCAAAGGATTTAGATACGCCAAATTGAGCGCAATATCCTTAGGCAAACCACTTTCCATGGCCGTGTCGACATGCGTATTAATGCGCACCAAACGCGATTCGGGCAATACCATTTGAAAGGCATCACGAATCGCAGCAATCCCAGAATTCAAGGATTCTGCCGTTTTGGCGAGATTACCGTTGCCCATCAATTCGCGGCCATGACGCAAGAACCACAAGGTCAGATATTCGATCAAACGCGCAATTTGCTTCATGGATTTAAGCTGAACGGAAGCTGGTACTTTACCATCCAAACTTTCAAGCGCGTACCACAGAGAACGCAAATCAAAAGATTCACGCGCGATAAAAACAGCGCGCGCAATGTCAGCGACGCTTGCCCCCGTTTTATCCGCCATCGTCATCATGAAGGTAGGACCCAAACGGTTGACCAAAGATGCCGTCATTTGTTTGGCGATAATTTCACGGCGCAAACGGTGTTTTTTGATCGCAGGCACGTAGTTTTTACGAAGCGGCGTAGGGAAATAATCCATCAGCCAAATTTGCGCCAGCGGATCATCCGGCAAATCGGTCGCCATCAGCGCTTTATAGAGACGCAGTTTGGAGAGCGAGATGAGCGTGGCCAGCACTGGACGCGTCAAACCCGTATGGCTTGCGTTGAATTGGTCAAATTCTGCCGGGGTCGGCAGACCTTCCACGCGACGTTTAAGACCATCCTCACGCTCCATCAGCTCAATAAAACGGTTTTGGGTGGTGAGAGCCGCCGCGCCATCCAATTCGGTAAGCGAAATTGCTTCAGATTGCTGATACGAATTGCGGAGCACAAGGCCTGCGACTTCATCGGTCATTTTCCCAAGCAATTTATTGCGGTCCTTGGTATTAAGATCGACCTCTTGCAACAGGATCTTGATGTTGACCTCGTGATCCGAACAATCGACGCCGCCGGAATTATCGACATAGTCGGCATTCAGTTTAATGCCGCGGTTTCCTAGTTCGATCCGAGCGCGGCGCGTGACAGCCAAATTGGCGCCTTCACCCACCACACGGGCATTGATATCGGTCGCATTTACGCGCAAGGCATCGTTGGTACGGTCGCCAACCTCGGCATCCGTTTGGGCTGCGCCCTTAATATACGTGCCAATGCCACCGAAATACAAAAGATCGCATTTGGTTTTCAGCATGGCTTGAATCAATTCTGCCGGCGTGACCTTTTCAGCCTCAATGCCGAAACGGGCACGAATTTCCTTAGTGAGCGCGAGGGATTTTTCGGAGCGCAGATAAATTTTGCCGCCTTTAGACAGCAAGGATTGATCGTAATCGCCCCAACCTTTGACCGCTTTGAACAAACGGTCGCGTTCTTTCCACGTACGCGCGGAATCAGGATCCGGATCACAGAAAATATGCTGGTGATTGAATGCGCCAATCAGACGGATATGTTTGGACAAAAGCATGCCATTGCCGAACACATCACCCGCCATATCGCCCACGCCGATAACATCAAAATCTTGTTGTTGGATGTCGTTGCCCAGTTCGCGGAAGTGACGCTTGATGCATTCCCACGCGCCACGCGCTGTAATGCCGATTTCCTTGTGATCGTACCCGGCAGACCCACCCGATGCGAACGCGTCGTCAAGCCAGAATCCGTAATCTTGCGACAGTGCATTGGCAATGTCTGAGAATGTGGCAGTGCCTTTGTCAGCGGCCACCACCAAATATGGATCATCACCATCATGCCGGATGACATTGTCTGGATGAATGATTTTATCGCCTTTACGGTTATCGGTGATATCAAGCATGCCGCGTACGAGCGTTTGATAACACGCAATACCTTCGGCCTGTAATGCTTGTCGATCGCCGGAAATCGGCGGTTTTTTGAGGATAAAGCCGCCTTTGGCGCCTTCAGGGACGATAATCGAATTTTTGACCATCTGCGCCTGCATGAGACCCAAAATTTCGGTGCGGAAATCTTCAGCGCGATCCGACCAGCGAATGCCGCCACGCGCAATTTTACCGCCACGCAAATGAATACCTTCCATACGCGGGGAATAGACGAAGATTTCACGCCACGGGCGCGGGTCTGGCAACGCATCGATTTTTGCGGAATCGAGTTTAATAGACAGCCACGCTTTAGGATGCCCGTTTTCATCAACTTGATAAAAATTGGTGCGCAATGTTGCATCCACCAACGACTTCATAAAGCGCAAAATACGGTCTTGGTCGAGACGGTCGACAGATTCCAACCCTTGCAAAATCGCGCTTTCCCAGGTTTTGATTTTGCGTTTTGCATCCGGAATATTCGGGTCGTTCAACGCGTGGAACAGGCCTACCAGGCCTGCAGAAATCATCGGATAATCCGTTAAGGCCTGCATGATATAGGCCGGCGAATACGGCACCGCCGCTTGCTGCATGTATTTCACATACGTACGTAAAACCACGACATCGCGCCAATCAAGACCGGATACAAGGATCAAGCTATTCAGCGGATCGGATTCCGCCTGACCGTACCAAACGGACATTAAAGCCGTTTCAACTTGTGATTTGACATCGACAAGTTTCCCGGCGGGACGGCCGCCGCGCAGACGCAAATGGAATTCCTGAATCCAAACGATGCGGCCGCCTTCTTGCGGCGTTACTTCAAACGGAAATTCGGCTTCGACGATAAAGCCCATATTTTCAAGGATCGGCAGCACATCGGAGAGTGAGACGGCATGACGCTGATGGTAGAGTTTTAGGCGATATGCGTTTATGCCATCTTGCGGAACTTGATAAAGATCGAGCGCAATGCGGTGCGCATGAATAGCCTCTTCGATTTTCGTGATATCGCCAATGGCTTCTTCCGGCGTGTAATAATCCTGATAGGCAACCGGGAAGGCATCGTCATATTCCAAGGAAAGCGCGATGGCTTGGCGTTCATCAGGCGTTGCCTCCATGATCGCTTCACGCAATCGTTCCGGCCAAATGCGCGCGGCCGCCACAATTTTGCGTTCGATTGCGTGGAAATCATGCTGCTTTTGAATGCGCTGATCGGTGGTGATGATAAAAATCACGCGAGCGAGAGGACTATCGTCCAATGTCGTGTAAAAGTTTTCGCAGTAACCATCGAGTTCGCGCTCCAAGATATCTTGAATGGTCATGCGGAGCGCCGTGCCGTAGCGTTCGCGCGGCACATAGAGAAGACAGGATACGTAGCGGCGGAACGGATCTACACGCGGATAAAGCGCCACACGCGGGCGATCTTGCAGACGCAAGTTTCCAACCATGTGGGAACGGATTTGCTCAACCGGCATCTGGAAGAGTTCGTCGCGCGGATATTTTTCCAAGATATGCGCCAAAGCACGAAAATCATGCGAATTTGGCGCAAATTTAATATCGGCGATCACCTGACGCACTTTACGGCGCAACAACGGCACATCATAGACGGAACGCGAATAGGTAACGGAGGTGAATAGGCCGATGAACAGCTTTTCGCCCTTCACATTGCCGTCTTTATCGAAGGTTTTCACCGCTACAATATCCATCGGCACCGAGCGGTGCACGGTCGAGCGGCGGTTATCCTTGTAAACGGAAAGCAGCGGCGCGTTTTTGCGCAGACGTTGCAAATCCTGCGGCAGCGGCATAGTCGATTTATTTTTGTAAACCGGCAAATTA
>DATCRN010000160.1:0-4345 GCA_036568945.1 Alphaproteobacteria bacterium
ACATAGGATAGATCAACGGGCATAAAAGCCATTATAGGCGGAAAATTTAAGCGGGACAGCTCATTCGAATGGCTTCTTCATCGCCACGGCGAAGAACGGAGGCGGGCCCCGAAGGAAAACGCTTCTTAAGTTCTTTCAAGGTCAGACACGCATCGTTCTTTTTATTCATTTTTTCAAGCGTCACCGCCAATTTCAGAAGCGCATCAGGCGCTTTTTGGCCTTTTGGGTAATCTTGGAAAGCCTTAGCAAAGGTTTTGGCAGCGGTCGAATATTGCGTTTGCGCGAAATAGGTTTCACCCAGCCAATATTGCGCGTTGGCGGCTAAAGGATGATTGGGATAGGTCGCCAAGAAATTGCGGAAAGCGTTTTCGGCATCCGTGTAATTGCTTTGCTGCAAAAAACCGAAGGCTTGGTCATACGCTTGTGCAGCGTTGCCAGTTGATCCTTGCGCTCGACCGGACGTAATCGTGTCTGATTGCGGCTGCGCAGAACGCTCTTCGATTTGACCAAGCGGCGGCGTTGATGATGGTTGGAAGGCACCATTCGGATCGGTCAAGCCACCGGATACACCACCACCTTGAGCAGGCGCAGATGGTTGCGGCGGTGTTGGCGCACTTGGTGCGGACGGCGCTTGAGCCGGCGCGTCATAAGCCGGAGTGTCGAATGAATTGGTTGTAGGAGTGGGATTAGACCCGGCGCCACTGCTTAAGCGCGATTCCGTGCTTTGCACGTAGCGATCGAATGCTTCTTGAAGTTGTTGGAGTTTGTAATTGCTTTGCTCGACTTGATTGGTGAGATCGCGCACTTGTTGTTCGAGGGCACCCATCCGCGTCATGTCGCCATTGGCAACGGCGGCAGATGGTTGCGTCATATACGTGGGTGCAGGTGCAGGCGCAGCATAAACCGGCACTGCCGGCGCGGTTGCATAAGACGACATATCGTCTTGAGCAGTGGCAGAAAGGGCAAACCCTGCCAGAGGCAGGGTTGCACAGAGAGCTAGTGTGACGTGCTTACGCATCGGCGTGATTAGTCAACACGCGTAATGGCGCGGCGGTTCTGAGCCCAAGATTGCGGGTCGGAGCCGGTGACTTCCGGACGCTCTTTACCATACGAAATGGTTTTGATGCGTGAGGAAGAAACGCCTAAGGACGTTAAGTAATCGCGAACAGCATTGGCGCGGCGATCGCCCAAGGCCAAGTTGTATTCGCGCGTACCGCGTTCGTCAGCGTGCCCTTCGATCGTGATGCCGACGTTCGGATATTGCGACAGCCACTGCGACTGCAGTTGCAGTTGTTGCAGAGCTTCCGGTGTCAAGTCGTAACGGTCGTAACCGAAGTAAACACGGTCGCCGACGTTAACGGTCAGGTCTTCTTGAGATCCTGGAATGACGTTGCCTTGAACGCCGCCCATGGATCCGTCACCGAGCATGCCTTCGCCCGTACCTTGTACGGTGCCTTGGCCTTCGACAACTGAGTCAGCGTAAGGTTGTTCTTCCTTTGCGGTGCCGCACGCAGCCAAAGCCAGCGTACTGAGCAGCAGCACGGACAGGAGTTTAAAACGAGATTGAGTGCGCATTGGCTGTTTCTCCATTCAAAGTATGCAATTTCATAAACCGCTATCGGTCACGATAAGTTCCCTTTGGAAACATGGGCTTAAGTATCGGGACATTCAAGGGCTTAAAACGAATAATCACTGTATTGTTATGGGGGATTATGACCGGAATGTGACACAGAGCCAGTATTTTCGAGGTTTTGTAAAAATAATCCCCAATAAATATCCGCCTGAATACTGTATTCCGAACGAAGTCGAGGAATCTCCACGGTTTCATAAGATCCCTCAGCTTTGCTTCGGGATGACAATGAGGTTAATTGAGTGAACCGCGTAATTCCTGAAGTAATAACGTCGCTTCATGTTTATCCCGCGCATTCGGCACTTTGGCGACATAACGCTCCAGCGCCTCGATCGCTGCAACCGGACGCTCAAGACGGGACAAAACCACACCGGCATCCAAATCCAGTCTGTATTCATTGGGCGCAATACGTTTCATAAGATCGATCGTCGCCAAGGCGGATTGGTAATCCTCAGCCTCGATCTGGCGCAGTTTGATATTGTTTTGCAGGCGAATCAGAATATCGCGATTACTGGCGGGTTCATAATAAGCAGCAGATAATTCAGCCTTCGCACCCAAGGTTTTCTTTAAAATCTCGCGCAGATCGTGGCTTTTTAAGACCAAACACCCTTGGAACGGGTCGACCATCTCGCGCGACGGCCCATCACACATGCGAATAATAAAGTGCGCGGGAAAATTAATGCCTTCAACATCCCACCCGACATCGCGACCAATCGTGACACACAGGATCGATAGCGTAATGGGCAAACCCAAACGACGATCGATGACGCGAATCAGGTCTGCATTTTGCAGATCGTTGTAACGAAAATCATCGCCGATATAGCCATGCCGCCGTGTGAACACTTCAGCAAGCGCCCAAATTTTTGACTCAAGATTATCGGGATGCCCCTGCCCTGTATATTCCGCGTACAAAGCCTTAACATCCTCCGCCAACCTGATGCGATGATTGCGATATTTATCAAGACTGACGCCAGGATGTTCCTGCGCGGACAATGCGAGCGCACCTTCAAATAGATCTATTGAGCGGTCGTCATCGTTACGGCCAAGATCATCAAGATACTCTAAAGCTTCGTTCGGGTTGGCGAAGCCGTTGATCATTTAGAAATCATTCCCTGTGCCGACGATGGGCGATGGACGTCCCGGTTGGCTTGCCGTAGGCGCAGTCGAATAGGTCGTGCCGTAGGTGGTTCCATAGCTGTTATTGCCGGAATTATAGGGCGGCAAATTTTGTTCCTGCATACCGCTTTGGCCAATCGGCTGCGATGACACAGGCGGCACCGTCGCGTTAGCACCGGTCATACCATATTGCGTTTGCCCCTGAAATTGTTGGCCCGATTGCGCTTGCGGCATTGCGCCGGATTGCGTTTGCGGTTGCAGAATTTGGTTGTTCGGCACACCCGCCATTTTCACGTAAGACACGACTTGTTTTACATACGGGACCTGACGCGCATGGAAGGTCACGCGATCAAGCTCCGCCTGATTTTGCGCAACGCCCATCAAATAGACGATGCTTTGCACCGTATCGATGGAATAATTCACCCCTTGAATATTTTTATCGAATAAAATGTCGGCACGCAGACGCGCAGTGATCCATTTATCACGGCCCCAGCCAGTAATGCCTTCGGAATTTGCAACCTTTACTTCATTGATGACTTGTTTCACACCTTCAGCCTGCCAAGCCAGACGCACGGCTTCGACACGGTGTTCGGGTTTTTGCACGACACCCGTGATTAGCACACGGCCTTGATCCACGGTCAGATTGAGTTTGCTGAACATCGTGAAATCATGACGGAACCACAGATCGCTGATCTTGGCGGAAATTTTTGCGTCTTCGAGACTGCCTTTGAGGCCGCCTTCTCGCGCTGCGGCAACACCGGCGGTTGAACCAGCGGCCACGCCGACGCCAACAGGCGTACATGCAGCAAGCATGGATGTAAGAGCCAAAACGGAAACAGCAGCGAATAAAATCTTCATATGAAACCCCTAAAAGGCATTAGAAATATGCCGAATCAAACGATAAGGGGACAGGACCACGACGTCAAAGCGAAGATCACATTTATCCGCAAAAGCAGGATTGGCTTTAAGCCACCATTCCGCCGCCCGACGCACGCGCGCAGCATTACCGGGGTGCACGGCATAAAGCCCTTCTTCAATGCTTAAGCGCCGTTTGACCTCAATAAACGCCACAGTGCGACCACGCTTAACGACCAAATCAATTTCACCGACAGGGGTTTTGAACCGTTTAGCCAGCACACGGTAACCTTTGGCAGCCAAGAACCATCCGGCAACCGCCTCGGCAATCAAACCTGATTTATATGTATCAACGCTGCCCATTAATTTTTAATGCGAGGTCATAGATTTGTTTACGCGGCTGTCCCGTTGCTGAAGCAACAAATGAAGCCGCGTCTTTTAAACTTTGTGATTCCAATGCTTTGCGCAGCATATCTTCGACATCGATTGAATTCGCGGCCGTATGATGCACGGGACCAATCATAAAAACGCATTCGCCTTTGAGTGTGCCCAATAAATTCGCATCTTGTGCCCAACTGCTAAGCGTCCCGTGGCGGCAATCCTCATAAATTTTGGTAAGCTCGCGCGCGAGCGCCGCCGGACGATCGCCCAAAACACTCAGAGCATCGGCAATCGATTCTTGGATCCGATTCGGTGATTCGTAAAATACGAGGGTTGCCGGTACATGCTTGAGGTCTTCCAGCA
>DATCRN010000161.1:0-3650 GCA_036568945.1 Alphaproteobacteria bacterium
TCCAAATGCTCTTCATATAGGTTGGTAACCACGCCGATATCGGCTCTGCCGGTAAAATTCGCGGCCTGATAGGACGATATTTCGATCACCGCAATATCCGCCTGGTAATCATCAATCGATAGTGGATTGCCGATATTTCCCGCCAGCACGGCGTTCTTACCCAGCTTTTTGAGCACATGATGCAACAGCGTGGAGGTTGTGGATTTGCCTTTGGTTCCGGAAATGCAGACGGTTTTTAAAGTCGCGGGCTTATTTTCAAACCATAAGTTAAGCAAAGAGGTGACATTTTTACCCTTGAGGCGCGGATCATAAAGACTGACGCCGGGTGATTTTACGATTAAGTCGGCTTTATCGAGAAGTGCTGCAAAATTGCCGCGTACGACCGGATGGCCGTCAATCGCTTCGGGTCCATCCGTCGTATCGTCGATAAACAAAATATCATCGGCAATGAAATCTACCGCCGCTTGAGCCTCGCGCCCCGTGCCCCAAATGATGACGCGCCTGCTCATGCGATCACCGTGATGTAATCGGCTGGTACCAAATGATCGGGCTTTGCTTCAAACAAGGCCGCGAAATCCTGTGCGAAATTTTGTGTTTTTTCTGCACACACAATCACATTCGCATCATCTTTCCAGACGGGATTGCGCGACAAAGCTTCCATCAAAAGCTTGCTTTCGGATATTTCGCCCACGCATTCAAAAGGCTTGTAATCGGCAAGGCCACATAATTGCTGGTATCCCAATGTTTGCGAGACTTCGTTGAGTGGATCCGCGCCGAATATTTGGGTCAGATGCTGTTTTTCCGTGAAGGGCGCGAGCGCTAGGAATACAAAGCGACATTTCGGGCAATCATTGCACCATTTCTTGCCGCGCGCGTTGACGTCTTGCTTAAAGGCCGTGTTACAGCTGCGGAAAATCCCGTGATAATCCGAATACGCCGCAAAGCGTTTGGCAATCGCAGCTTCGGTTAAGGGGCGCAACAGTGAAAAATAACGCAGATCTGCCGCGACATCCGTCTTTAAAATATCGGCAAAATCACGCTCGAACGCGTAGGATTTGGAATATTGGTGATTAATATCCCAATCGGCATCGATGATATTGGGCGCGCTGGCTGAATGCTCGTTCGATAAAATCACATCGCGAAAATCATAAAGCACCGCGCAGGCCGCTGCGATCGCCGACAAAATCGCGGTGATCGGTACATGTCCGTTGAGTGCACCTTTATCGTTCAGCTTTTTGATTTCGGGCGAAAGTGTGCGCTCCACAAAAATATACGGAAGGCCCGATACGCGGATTGTTTCTGCAATCGGTTGGGCTGCACCCGACGGACCGCCTAAGGCAAATAAAGTGATGTCCTTACCCGCCGCCTTTAACGCCTCAAGAGAAACGATCGAATCCTTGCCGCCGCCCACAGGCACCAAGGCGCGTGGTTGTAACCCTATAGACGGTGCGGGTTGTGTCGTGCCTTCACCCAAGATGTGTACGCGGGTGCGGATATCGATGCCGTTTTCATACGCAAATTCGGCTAAACCCTTGGTGTAGACTTTTTGTAAAAAGGCCGCCGTAGATTCGGATGGCGGAGAGGGAGGGATTCGAACCCCCGCGGCATAGGCCTTGTAATAAGACACGCCCGCCAACCAGAAAATAAGGGCGAAAGCGCGATCCGCTGCCGTTTTACGGGGGCCATCCAGCAGGGGAGCATCCGGAAACCGAATCGTTTCAATAAAGCTGGGCCCACTATCGAATCGGTAGTACAGGGACAAAACGCCCGATTCCCCATCAAATGTGTATTTTTCAAACACGAAATCGGGGGCATTTTGCAGGTCGGTTGCGGGTACGGGAATGGCCATCAAGGGCTTACAAATAAAGGCTTCCAGGGTAATCGTCCATGAAATTAGTGATCTCGTTTATCTCTTTTAAGGCACGATTCGCAACCAATGGTTGGAATCACCCTTGGCCTCCTATTTAGAGGCAATTGCAACAAGACAAAGTTCTTATTCTGCTGCTCCTGAAAAGGACATTCTTGGGGGCGTTTTTGTTCATAACTTCTGGGATAAGGTCTTAACTTTGGGTGCAATACGAGTGAAATCATGGGTTTGCCACAATTGATCCTTTTTGACTCGAAAAGTGTGAATTTGGGAATAATTCCCTCTATGCAGCCCTACCGCATCTTGTATCATTGTCGGTGTTGGGACACTAAAGGTAGTGGCTTTCAGTCAAAACCGTCCCAGCTGCCACGAAATCGCCATAATTCACAAAAGGGCCAATTGGGAGGTTCCTAAATGTTCGACGTCGCTCAAGTACAATCCGGTCCGCGGGTCAAAATCGACCGCTCTCGTGACGCAAAACTGACCGATTTCGGCAAGGCCACGCTCGATGACCGCTATTTATTGCCTGAAGAATCCTATCAGGATTTGTTTGCGCGCGTCTCCATGGCCTATGCGGATGATTCCGACCATGCGCAGCGCATCTATGATTATATTTCGAACCTCTGGTTCATGCCGGCGACACCGATCCTCTCCAACGGCGGCACCAACCGCGGCCTGCCCATTTCCTGTTTCTTGAACGAATGCCAAGACAATCTGGAAGGCATCGTCAATCTCTGGACCGAAAACGTTTGGCTTGCGGCCAAAGGCGGCGGCATTGGGTCTTACTGGGGTAATTTGCGCTCCATCGGTGAAAAGGTCGGCCGTAATGGTAAGACATCGGGCATCGTCCCGTTCATCCGCGTGATGGATTCTCTGACCCTCGCGATTTCCCAAGGCTCCCTGCGCCGTGGTTCTGCCGCGTGCTACCTGCCTGTCTGGCACCCGGAAATCGAAGAATTCATCGAAATGCGCCGTCCGACCGGCGGTGATCCGAACCGTAAAGCACTTAACCTGCACCACGGCGTCGTTATTCCGGACGCGTTCATGAAGGCCGTCGAAAACGATGAAGAGTGGGCCTTACGTTCCCCGCACAACAACGCGATCATCGATCGTGTGAAGGCGCGCGATTTGTGGATCCGCATTCTGACCGCCCGAATTGAGACGGGCGAGCCATATATCCTGTACATCGACCATGTGAACAAGGCGATTCCGGAACACCATAAAATGGCGAACCTGACCGTCAAAATGTCGAATCTGTGCTCGGAAATTACGCTGCCCACGGGTATCGATCCGGACGGTAAAGAACGCACGGCTGTTTGCTGTCTGTCCTCTCTTAACATGGAAACGTTCGAGGAATGGCAAGATCACCCGACCTTCATCGAAGACGTGATGCGATTCTTGGATAATGTTCTGACGGACTTCATCGACAAGGCACCAGATAGTTTCGAGCACGCGAAATACGCAGCCATGCGCGAGCGTTCCGTTGGCTTGGGCGTCATGGGCTTCCACTCCTTCCTGCAATCGAAAATGATTCCGATGGAATCGGTGATGGCGAAAGTTTGGAACCGCCGCATGTTCTCCGCGATCAAACGCGGCGTTGACGATGCGTCCAAAAAACTCGCGCATGAACGCGGACCCTGCCCGGATGCTGCCGATTACGGCGTCATGGAGCGTTTCTCCAACAAAATGGCGATTGCGCCGACCGCGTCGATTTCCATTATCACTGGTGGCGCGTCCCCGGGCATCGAGCCTGCGGCTGCCAATGCCTTCACGCACAAAACCC
>DATCRN010000162.1:0-3994 GCA_036568945.1 Alphaproteobacteria bacterium
GTATGCGGCGGAACAATGCCGCGCCCGGCGGATGCATACCCGAAATAATCATCCGCGGAAATCTCGCCCTTTAGGCAAATCTCTTCAAATGTTTTGCCGCGAAATGGCTGACCGTGAAAATAACGATGAATTGGCATTGGCCCCTCAAAACTGCCAGAAAACTAAACCTTTTATTGCTCTTATGTCAAATTAACCATTATTCGTATCGCAAAGCCTCCACCGGATCCAGCCTCGCCGCCCGCCAGGCGGGGTAAAGGGTGGCCAGCAAAGATAGAGAAAAGGCCATCACGATGACCGTTGTGACCTCCGACCAATCGATTTCCGCCGGCAATTTGGACAGGAAATAGACTTCGGCTGAAAACAGCTCCGTTCCCGTCAGTCCCTGCAGAAATTGCCGGATGGATTCGATATTGAGCGCAAATGAAATGCCAAGCGCTGATCCTGCGATTGTGCCAACCACACCGATCGTGGCGCCGGTTAGGATAAAGATTTTGAGCATCGATCTGCGCGTCGCACCCATCGTGCGCATAATTGCAATGTCACGCCCCTTATCTTTCACGAGCATGATCATAGAACTGATAATGTTAAATGCCGCGACCAAGATGATCAACGTTAGGATCAAGAACATGACATTGCGCTCGACTTGTAAAGCGTTGAAGAAGCTTTTATTGCTATCGCGCCAATCGATGATACGCATATCCGGCGTTAAGTGCTCCGCCAAAGCATGGGCGACTTCCTGACTATGCCGTGGATCGGTCGTAAAGACTTCCAATGCATCGACACCGCGACCTAGGCTGAAAAATCCCTGCGCAGCCTCCAACGGCACGAAAACGAAACCGTTATTATATTCGTACATTTCGACATCAAAAATGACTTTGACCGTAAAGGTGCGAGACCTGGGCATGGTGCCAAACGGCGTGGTTTTACCTTCGGGCGAAATCAAAACAATGTTGTCGCCGATGCCTAATTTCCAGCGGCGCGCAAGTTCGACACCAATGGCCGCGCTATTGCCATCGAAATCGGCGAGCGTGCCTTCCTTAATGGAATTGGACAGCACAGGTTTTTTGCTAAAACTATCCGCCGATAGACCGCGTAGCATGACGCCATTCGAACGCCCTTCCGCGGTCATTAATGCTTGGCGTTCCACCATCGGGAAAATGCCATCGATATGCTGGACTTTACTGGACAGATCAGCCGCTAAAGATTCATAGTCCGGAATAATTTTACCTTCGGACACGATATTAAGGTGGCCGTTGAGACCAAGCAAACGTCCGATCAACTCGGCACGAAAACCATTCATGACCGACATCACGATGATGAGCGTGGCAACACCCAGTAAAATACCAAGGAAAGAAAATCCGGCGATAACAGAAACAAAACCTTCGGCTTTGCGCGCACGCAAATATCGCCAGGCCATCATACGTTCAAAAGGACTAAACATCGTTGGGGAAAGATGGACGCTTCGTGGGTCTATAGCAACCTGAAAATGTGCCGCAAGGCAGCAGAATCTGGGGAAAAATAAAGACTCTTGGAGCTGTATAAAAAGCGCGGCGCGCGAGTGGACGTGTACGCCCGAAGCCTACATGGCGCAGTGATCGCAGCCATGCGAAGCATGGCGTAAAAGGTTATTGATGCAATGCAACGGCCCGTTTGAGGCAATTCATGACATTTTTGAACTGCTGTTCGTTTTTGGTTACGAAAGCCTCAACTTCCCCGGCGGGAGTGGTTAGCAGGATCGTATATTTTTCCTTAGACGTCATATACCAAAGGACTAATAAGACCCCTAATCCACCCAATCCCTCGCGCTGATATTGAACAAAAGGCGGTATGGATGCCGCAGCAATGAGGACCAGACCAAAGATCAGCGTCCAAATATTCTTACCCTTATGCAGGTCGCGTATGCCGCGAATGGTCGGGATGACAAATTGCCCACCCTGCCCGTTATAAAAGACGTTGGTGGTGATTCTGATTTTACCGTCTTCGTAAATCAGCTGCTCGGTCATGATTAATAGGCCCGGCCAACCAAAACTTTTTGCCCCATATCCGCATGCGGCAGGCAACGGGTCGTAACAGAATAATCTGCCTTCATTTGCTTCATCACGTCTGTATCTTTGATCAGCTTGTAATCGATGCGCACGAACCCGATATTGTTTTCATCGGCAAAGAATTTTTTCATTTCATCGATACTGCTGACATCTTTGATATTCGCATTTTGGTAATCAAGCGCGCGCTTATACAAATCATCGTGAATAGCCTTCAAAATACCGTCCACATTGGCTACGAATGACTCTGCGCTTTCAGATTTCTTGGATTCTTTACCAATATCACGACGCACATGGGTGACATTGCCTTCAGCGGCTTCACGACCACCGATTTCAACGCGCAGTGGCACGCCTTTCTTGATGTGATCCCACATTTTATCTGGCGTACGCATTTCGCGGTCGTCAACCTTTACGCGGATGCCCTTGGCTTTAAGGGCCGTACATAAATCGGCACAGGCCTTAAACACGCTTTGATCGGCGTCGCCTTTTAGCACAGGAATAATCACGACCTGCGTCGGTGCAATCATCGGCGGCATAATCATGCCGTCATCATCGCCATGCGTCATAATAAGCGCACCAATGATACGAGAGCTAAACGCCCACGATGTCGTATGCGCAAATTCTTCTTTGCCCTGCTCGTCCTGATATTTGATATTGCAGGACTTGGCAAAATTTTGGCCCAAATCGTGCGACGTCGCAGATTGCAGCGCTTTACCGTCTTGCATCAGGCTTTCAATGGAATAGGTTTCATCCGCACCCGGGAAACGTTCATCCGGCGTTTTAATACCTTTGATACCGGGCAATGCTAAGTAATCTTCAAAGAATTTGGCGTAAAGGTCCTGGATATAAATGCAATCCGCCGTTGCGCCCGCATGGTCTTTAAAGGCGCAATGACCTTCATGCCAAAAAAATTCCGATGTGCGCAGGAACATGCGCGTGCGCATTTCCCAACGCATCACGCTGCACCATTGATTGAGCTTAAGCGGCAAATCGCGGTAGGACTGAACCCAACGCGACATGGAATCACCAATGATCGTCTCCGACGTCGGACGCACGACATACGGCTCCTCCAACTCAGCAGCCGGCGCAGGACGAAGGCCGCCCTTACCATCAGCCTCAAGACGGTGGTGCGTCACGACCGCGCATTCTTTAGCGAACCCTTCAACGTGCTCCGCCTCTTTGGCCAAGAACGACACAGGGATCAATAATGGAAACGCGCAGTTCTGGATGCCATAGTCTTTTAATTGGGCATCGAACACACGCACGATATTTTCCCACAGCGCGTATCCGTACGGCTTAATCGTCATACAGCCGCGGACTGGTGAATTTTCAGCTAGGTCAGCTGCCTTGATCACTTCCTGGTACCACTGCGGAAAATCGTCCGCGCGCGTGGGGGTGATGGCGGTTTGCGGTTTCTTTTGTTGTTGTTGAGCAGCGGTCATTGAGCAGGCTTCACATTGGTTGTCAGTTGCGGTTTATCAGCACAATAAGTGTTCATCTTTGAACTGATATCCATATTGTTATAAAGGACGCGCCCGTCTTTGAGAATGCTGATTGTGCCAACATTAGCTTTTAAATCGACGGGTGGTTGAACACTCAAACCTAGGGCTTGAACGATATCCACGTCCACAGGCACATCAATGCGTTCCGGTACATCAATGGCCTGAGTTGATTTCACATCCGCCGGTGCGACGGGCTTACCGTAAGCATCCACACCCGGCACATAATCCGCACCCTGGACGGTCAACATCATATCTTGGGCATAACATAAATCCTGCGGCTTAATGCCTGCGGGGCCAACTTCGGCTTTTGAAGTATCAGCGTTTGCAGCTGGCGCTTCTTTGCCTGGAGCAGCCAAAGGCTCAGCTGTGACCTTTGCAGGTTCCGCTGCATGCGCCGTTGTGGTCATTAAAAACGCTAAAGCGAGGATCATGAAACGCATGGCTTAAACC
>DATCRN010000163.1:0-2685 GCA_036568945.1 Alphaproteobacteria bacterium
ATATTGAGCTGGTGATCAGCCGAAGCTTGCGCAAGGGCAGAGCAATAAGCAAACGCATCAGCGGATGCCTCTTGTGCCTTGGCAGGCGCGGACAATAAAACCAGTAATGCGATCAGTGCGTATTTCATGATCACCCCGTAAACCGCATATAGTTAATATCAGCCTGCCTGTTGATCGGTTCGGCAGTCTCAATTTTTCCTGCATGACGGTCTTTAAAATTCTGTACCAAAAATGGCCCCGACGTGTGGGACATAAAAAAGCGGTGCTTAAGCGATAATTCAATGCGATCGAAATAATGCCACGAATACAGCGCTCCATCCGGGATGACGCTGCTGCTCGTCAAAGCAATCGCGCAGAAAAAAATGGAAAAGCTACGTGCACTGATCATGCTGCAACCTCCGACGTCACGGCCATAAAGCCTTTTTCGCGTTCGGCGTTTTTGCGATATTGCAGAATGCGTTCTTCGACCATTGGGCGGAAGTGGCGGAATAGACCTTGAATCGGCCAGGCCGATGCATCACCGTGCGCGCAGATCGTGTGACCTTCGATTTGCTTGCTGATATCCAGCAACATATCGATTTCTTCAACAGACGAATTACCCGTAACCATGCGCTTCATAATACGCCACATCCAGCCGGTACCTTCGCGGCACGGCGTACATTGGCCGCAACTTTCATGCATGTAGAAATAAGACAGTCGCGCAATCGCATAGACCAAGTCCGTCGATTTATCCATGACAATCAAACCTGCGGTGCCAAGGCCAGTACCCACCGCGCGCAAGCTATCGAAATCCATCACGACCGTATCGCAAATATCTTTAGGGAGTAGTGGCGTCGATGAACCGCCGGGAATAACCGCCAGCAAATTATCCCAACCGCCGCGCACCCCGCCTGCGTGTTTTTCGATGATCTCGCGCATCGGGATGCCCATGGCTTCCTCGACGTTGCACGGATTATTTACGTGACCGGAAATGCAGAACAGTTTGGTACCGGTGTTTTTAGCATCACGCCCAATAGATGCGAACCAATCACCCGAGCGGCGCAAAATCGTCGGCACGCCTGCAATGGTTTCGACGTTGTTGACGGTGGTCGGGCAAGAATACAAACCCGCCATAGCCGGGAACGGTGGCTTATTGCGCGGTTGTCCCTTTTTGCCTTCTAAGGATTCTAAAAGCGCGGATTCTTCTCCGCAAATATAGGCGCCGCCGCCGCGATGCAATTCAACATCAAAATCCCAACCTGTGTTGGCAGCATTCGGACCAAGCAGGCCCGCTGCGCGCGCTTCATGAATTGCTTTCCAAACGTTGGAAGATTCATCGAAAAATTCGCCGCGAATATAGATGTAACATTTATGCGCGCCGATCGCGTACGCCGCGATCAAAGCCCCTTCCAAAAGCTTATGCGGCTCATGACGCAAAATATCGCGGTCCTTGCACGTGCCGGGTTCGGACTCATCGGCATTAATGACCAAATAATGCGGCTTGTCGGACGGCTTGGGCATAAATGACCATTTCATGCCGGTTGGGAAACCGGCGCCGCCGCGACCGCGCAAGCCCGATTTTTTCATTTCTTCGATGATCCAATCGCGGCCCTTGCCGACGATAGATGCCGTATCGTCCCAGTCGCCGCGTTTGCGTGCGGCATCTAGGGTAAAGGACTCCCATCCGAAGATGTTTTTATAGATACGGTCCTTATCAGCGAGCATGGCGAGAATCTAAGCTATTCGTTGGAATTTGGTAGCCGGTTTATACGCCCGGATCATCCGCTTGTCGAGCCGCCTTCGCCGCCCTGGTCGTACCCGTATTCCCCTGCCCGCAAGGCATGATGAACATCCGGGTTATGATCGATTATTTGTGGCGCCAAACTGCCTACAACCATGCCGATGGCCGATGCAAAAAGGCCCCCCAATTGTGCGGGCATTTCCGGCCAAGCGGTTTCGCCAAAGGCCATCAGCCATACCCATACGGCAGATCCGGCTACAATGGACAAAAGCGCGCCTTGCTTGGTCGCCTTAGACCAGAAAATCCCACTTAAGAGTGGAATAAAGGCCGCCACAAGCGTGACCTGATACGCGTTTTCGACCATTTCAAAAATGCTGGAATCCGAAAACATCGCATAGAACGTAACCATGACCGTAAAGCTTGCCGTCACTGTCCGCATAAGTTTGAGCAAACGTTTGTCATCCAAACGTGGCAGCATCGGACGCAAAATATTTTCCGTGAACATGACGGAAGGCGCCAGGAGTGTCGCTGATGCACACGATTTGATGGCAGATAGCAAAGCACCAAAGAATACGATCTGCGCAAACAGCGGCGCATGTTCCAAAATCAGCGTCGGTAAAATGAGCTGGCTATCTTCCTCCATTTTTGCCGCAACCATATTGGGGTCGATCAGCGTTGCGGAATAAGCCAAGAACATGGGCACAAAGGTGAAAATGAAATACAAAACACCGCCCAAGACGGATGCCCAAACAGCAATCTTAATCGTCTTGGCCGATTGCATGCGCTGGAATACGTCCTGCTGTGGGATAGACCCGAACATCATGGTGACCCAAGCCGCAATAAATCCAAGGATTGCGGCAGAATTCATGTCCGGCCAAAATTCAAACTTACCGGCCGCTGATGCATGATCGATCACGCCCGAAACGCCGCCCGGAACGATGCCCGAAATCTCGTTCCCAATGTAC
>DATCRN010000164.1:0-5254 GCA_036568945.1 Alphaproteobacteria bacterium
CCTTCGGGACGGTCCCAAAGCGTTCGCTCGAAACGACCGGCAGGTTGATCGCCACCTAACTCGTTTTCGATGGCTTCAAATTCTTTGCAAATCTGATCACGAAGATCGCGGAACCAGTCAGCGCAACTTTGGTTGAATGAATCGGTCATGCGCGGCACCTTAGTGCCTGCGCATGAGAGCCGCAAGATGTGGTTTAAAGCGGCTTAAAGCAAAAGCCTGCATTTGCGCTGTAGTGAATGGACATTGTGCGCATTTCTGGGTCTGCCTCGGCCTGATGGGCGGCGCGGCATAGAAGTTGACACAATTCATGGCCAATTAAATCGGTAGACATGCCCTTTTGAACCGCATTTTGGTAGGCGAAAAATGGCAGATGCAATTGCACATCATCAGGATGGGTTTTAGCAACCAAAGCCGATTGGAAAAGTGTGTTGCCATTCCAGCGATAATCATCGGTCCTAAAATGATTATTAAAATGTAACGGGCCGTCAGCTTCCAAATGGACAGTATGACCATTCACGCGGAAAGCAAAATCGCTCCATTTACCTAAATTAGGCAAATAGGTATCTGTGGACTCCAAATCGTAATCCGATGCTTTGGCGAAAATGTCACGCAGATAACCTTCCCATGTGGATTGACGATTATCCGTTTTTGGACGAGGCATGATCGGTTCCCCAGTAAACCACTGGCTCGCATCGTTTAATTGCGCGCGGTCGTCATTCCGAGAGAAATTTTTTTCCATTTGCGTCTGCGTTAAATGGGAGAATGCGCGCGACAAAACTTCGTGAACATGTCGGCTAAATGGGACTTCTTCTTTCGCGATCGCCTCTTGCACCGCAGCTGCCCAATACATTTTAACCAAGGACCTTGGTTTTGGATCTGCGAGACCGCTAAAAAAATGTTCTTCTAAAACTGGGAGTGCGGTTTCGGGCATGTACGCCAATTGAGAAAAGGCCAGCATGCTGTCAGATGACGAATCTAAACGATAATCTTCCGCATCAGTCACAATACGCGATTCAAACTTCTCAAACATGCTGCCTGACGGTTTGAGGCGCAATTTGTTAAAGGCGCTTAACGTTTTGTTGATGTCCTGTGCATGTCCGCGATTTAGAATTTTATAGTCGTTGATCCATAAATCGCCGAAATTACTGACGACGTAATCGCGATATTTTAGCGAAAGACGCATGCCATCGGGTTCATTGGCCAGACGTTCAATTGCCAAAGACGTATTAAAGAGGACGCGTGCAAGTGCACTAGGACCCATATCCATCGTTGGCAGTTTTGGCCAGTAATGACTTAAGTCCTTAAGCGCACTGGTGTTTTCATGCAAATTGAAGAAATATTCCCGCGTCTCTTCAATGTCATCGATGACTGTGTCGGCCGTATAAAGCATTCAAGGAGACTATTAGCCATAAAGGCTAAAATGCAAGTTTTCGATTTAAAGCGGATTGAGATACATGTCCGATCCCGGTTGGTGGGATAAAACATATGTTCCGCCGTGGCCTTCATGTCTGGCCGATCGCGCTACGGTATGCAGGAGATTGTAAAGCATATAGGCCATGTGTTGCGGGTCATGCTCATCCACGGCTGCATAAAAATCTTCGATCGGTAAACGGATGAAACTGGTTTTGGGGTAGAGTTTCTGTGCAAGCGCCGTCATGAAAAGCGTTTCGCCGTCATAGACATGAAAACGGTCGTCTTGTCGAATAAGGAAATGGGTCATCCCGTCATTTTCCAAATGAATATGATGGCCTTTGACGATAAAGCCGTGGTCGCTTTTCTTGCGCAAGAGCGGAAGATCTCCACCAGAGCGACCTAATTGATAGGTATTGAAAATTTTAAAGAATTCCTTCGTGTCATTTTCGAAGGGGGATACTTGATTTGTCGTCTTATTGATCGTTCCTTGATCATCACCAGTGAACCATAGATCCGCATTGCGCATGCGTCCGGTGATAGCGAGTGAATTTGGTGAGCCATCATTAAATCTGCGGCGGATCGCATCCCGTTTATAAAGCGGCTGAAGTTTTTCATACACAGCGTCCGCAAATTCCATTCTCTGACCGAGCAGGGCTTCGAACACAGCGGCGGCCCAGTAGATCGTCACAAATTCGCCAGGCGGAATATTGGTGCGCATGCGCGGATGCAAAATCGTATTGGCGATATTTTCTAAAGTTTCGTCTTGCGGCACATGGGCCATGCGCGCAAATAAGGATAGACGCACGGCGATATTATCCGGTCTTGCATCATGCAGATGATCCACCAATTTTTCTTCAGCGATGTATAAAACTTCTTCGCTTGGTTTGATGCGAATTTCCATGCATCCGCTTAAAGATTGGTTTCCATGAACAACTGAGTTGTATCGCATGCTGGTGGCTAAATTATCGCTCCACATTTCAAAATTTTCGATCACATAGCTTTGCAAAGCATCGCGCATTTCATCTGAATGAACTTGACGGATCGCTTTGTTGGTTTGCAAAAGCACATAGCTGTGATCAGAAGGGTTAAGTGCCAACTCCGGCAACTGTCGCCAATATTTCGTAAGCTTATGAAGACCATTGACGTTCAATCCGCGGAAGAACGCCATGGTTTGCTCTTCAGGGGTTTGAATTTTGGGTGGGATGTAACGCAGTTGGGCAACATCATTGAAAAGACGGAGTTTAGGCATCCCCCAGTCTTAAAAGAACGATGATTAAAAAAGCAAATTATCCGCGTGTCTGTCTTATCGCTTCAGATAAAACAAAGCTGGCCGCCGTCACGACATTCATCGACCGAAGACCGGGCTTCATTGGAATCATCACGCTTGCATCCACCTGTTCATATATATCTTTGGGAACGCCCGCGCTTTCACGGCCTAAAATCAGAATATCCCCATCTTCAAACGTGAAATCCCATAAGGGAATTGCGCCATCCGTTTCGACCAAAATGGTACGTGCCTGAGCGATATTTTTAAGAAAAGCCTCCCAAGAACTATGTTTGATCAGGGTCGTATGCGCCACGTAATCCATGCCGGATCGGCGAAATTCCGCCTCTTTCCATGGGAAGGCGGTAGGCTCGATAATATGAAGGGGTACGTCCAGGCAAGCGGTCAGACGCATGGCGGCGCCAACATTCTGCGGGATATCAGGCTGATAGAAGGCTAAAGCGGGCACTTTTCCCCATTTTTAAGTTGCATAACAATGGTGTTTGGGTATTTTCACGGGCGTTCGCCCAGGGTACCATCTAGGCGCAAATTATTTTAGGTTTTTCAAAGCCCAAGGCACAATATGACCGATCACATCATCCCTCCCGGAAACGTCCCTGAAAGCGTGGCTCGCCGCGACTTTCTCTATCTTACTACCGCATCCGTCGCCGCCGTTGGCGCAGGTGTGGCTGGTTGGACCTTCGTCGATTCGATGAATCCTGCCGCCGATACGCTGGCGCTAGCGTCGACCGAAGTGAATATCTCCGGCATCGAAGTCGGCCAAGCAATTTTGGTGAAATGGCGCGGTAAGCCCGTGTTTGTTCGCCGCCGCACGCCGGCCGAAATCGAAGCTGCTAAATCGGTCAGCCCATCTGAGCTCCGCGATCCTCAACCTGACTCGGCCCGCGTTCAAGCAGGCAAAGAAGAATGGCTGGTTCTGGTCGGTATTTGCACGCATCTTGGCTGTGTTCCGCTCGGCACCAAATCCGGTGAGCCGCGTGGCGATTTCGGTGGTTGGTTCTGCCCGTGCCATGGCTCGCACTACGATACGGCCGGCCGTATCCGCAAAGGACCTGCGCCGAAAAATCTCGAAGTTCCCCCGTATGCTTTCGTTTCCGACAGCGTCATCAAGATTGGATAATTAAAAATGGCTAATGCAAACCGCCAACCTTTGGACAATAAATTCCTCGAGTGGATCGACTCGCGTCTGCCTGTCGTCACCATGATGCAAAAAGAATATGGTGTCTTCCCGACACCGAAAAACTTCAATTACTTCTGGAACTTCGGCGCGCTTGCTATGGTGATGCTTGTGCTGATGATCGCAACGGGCGTTGTGCTTGCGATGCATTATACAGCCAATTCCGGTCTCGCGTTTTCGTCGGTCGAGCGCATTATGCGCGACGTCAACTACGGTTGGCTCTTGCGCTATATGCACATGAACGGCGCATCGATGTTCTTCATCGCCGTCTACATCCATATTTTCCGCGGCATGTATTACGGATCCTATAAACAACCGCGCGAGCTGCTCTGGATCTTCGGTATCATCATCTTCCTTTTGATGATGGCAACCGCCTTCATGGGATACACGCTGCCTTGGAGCCAAATGTCTGGTTGGGGCGCGACTGTTATTACTTCGCTTTTCTCGGCCATTCCGGTCGTCGGTAAAACATTGGTCACGTGGTTGTGGGGCGGCTTCTCCGTCGACAATCCGACCTTGAACCGTTTCTTTGCGCTACACTATTTACTACCGTTCGTAATTTTCGCGGTGGTCGGCCTGCACGTTTGGGCGCTGCATGTTGTTGGTTCCAACAACCCGACAGGCATTGATCCGAAAGGCCCGCAAGATACGCTGCCATTTAATCCGTATTATACGATTAAAGACACGTTCGGCCTGTCGATTTTCCTGATCGTTTACGCGCTGCTGGTTTTCTACAAACCGGTGATGCTGACGCACCCCGATCACTTCGTGCCCTTCAATCCGATGGTGACGCCGGCGCACATCGTGCCGGAATGGTACTTCCTGCCGTTCTATGCGATTCTGCGCGCGATCACCTTTGACTTTAATTTGTATCTGTCGGTTGCGGGTGTGGTTGGTGCTGTCATCATCTATTTGCTGTGCTGGAAAAAGGATGGCGATAAGCGTCTGAACCTCAATCTGCCATTCGGTCAATTGTCGGTTGGTCTGACGCCGCTCATTGTTATCGCTGTTCTGTTCGGTATCCCGGGCTTCATCCTGGCATTCTTGAAAGACTTTGAAGCATTCCATGGCATCGTCGCCGCCATTCCGGTGGCAGGTTTTAAGTTCGCAGAAGCCAAATTGGGCGGCGTGCTCGCTATGTTCGGATCGATCGCTTTGCTCGGTGCTTTGCCGTGGATTGACCGTCATCCGGTACGCTCTGGCCGTTACCGTCCTTGGTACCGTATTGCCCTGATCGCGCTGGTGATCGATGTGTGCCTGCTAGGGTATATCGGTGCCAAACCGGCTGAACAGCCATGGGTTACCATCGGTCAGTTCGCAACGCTTTATTATTTCGCCTTCTTCTTGGTGATCGTGCCGTGGCTGTCGCATAACGAACC
>DATCRN010000165.1:0-3057 GCA_036568945.1 Alphaproteobacteria bacterium
GGGTTGGCCGCTGTAACGGTGACTTGTGCGATGTGCCCGAATAGCCGCTCCGCTGCTTGAACATGGATTGCTTGGTTGTACATCGTGCGTCCATATAACTGACCCGGCTTGTTGCCGTGACCATCAAATAAAACCGGCATGATTTTACCAACGCAATCAGCATTGAATTGTGCTTGCTGTTCCCGCAGGAGTGCTTGCAACGACGTCAAGCGTTCGCTCTTCACATCTTCCTTCACCAAATTTTGCATGGTGGCAGCTGGTGTGCCGGGGCGTGCGGAATATTTGAATGAATAGGACGCCGCAAATTTCACATGGCGCACTAATTCCATTGTGTCATGGAAGTTAGAATCCGTTTCGCCAGGGAACCCCACAATAAAATCGGATGAAAACGCGATATCTGGGCGGATTTTGCGCAAACGCTCAATGCTTGCAATGTAATCTGCTGCCGTGTGCTTGCGGTTCATTGTTTTTAAAACCGCATCCGATCCGCTTTGAATTGGCAAATGCAGATACGGCATAACCTTCGGTAGCGCATGCGCTTCGAATAAGCGATCATGCATATCGCGCGGGTGCGATGTCATATAGCGGATTTGTTCAAGCCCTGGTAATTCGGACAAAATAAACAACAGATCGCCAAGCGTCTCACCTTTCTCGCCATGCCACGCATTGACGTTTTGACCGAGCAGCGTGATGTCCTTGGTGCCTAAATCGATTTGTCGTTTGGCTTCAGTAATGATTTGAGCGAGAGGCCGCGAATATTCCGCGCCGCGTGTATAGGGCACGACACAGAAGGTACAAAATTTATCACACCCTTCTTGTACTGATAAAAACGCGGCAGGGCCAGGCTTGTCGGATTCAGCAGGCAAATGATCGAATTTGCTATCCGTCAAAAATTCCGTGTTGATGACGCGTTGGTCAGTTGCTTGAACAATCATTTCCGGCAGTAAATGATAAGTCTGCGGCCCGAATACCATGTCTACATAAGGCGCGCGTTTGGCAATGAAATCACCTTCCGCTTGCGCAACGCATCCAGCGACCGCCATCAGCATTTTTCCGCCTTTAGCAGCTTTTGCTTCTTTCAAATCGCGTAAACGTCCGAGCTCGCTAAATACTTTGTCAGTTGCTTTTTCACGAATGTGACACGTATTCAAAATTACAATGTCGGCATCATCAGGCTCAGGGGAGGGCGCATAGCCAAGCGGCGCCAAAACGTCCGCCATACGACGGCTGTCGTATTCGTTCATCTGGCAACCCCAGGTTTTGATGTAGAGCTTTTTCATCAGCGCCTTTAAAGCGCCAAAAGGCCCCGGATTTCAAGCCTTTTATGCAGTCAGCGCGCGCTGCTTCATCTGGGCGATAAAGGTATTGCGTTGCTCGGGCGTGGCACCGGTGCTGCGATTGCCGCGGGCCAAACCGATTTGACGCGCTGAAAAACCGAACTGAGACTGCAATTCGCCTTTGCCGACCAGCTCAGCATCCTGCGCGCCGTTGAGCACGCTTGCGAAGGTGGTGCGGCGCGCTGATTTGCCGCTCGTCGTTTCAAAACCATGCACGACGCCTAAGAATGCATCAAGTGACATGGACGGACCGCGATCCAACTTGATCTTTTTGCCTTTGAACTGACGTGACATATTTCCTCTGAACTTTGTTATGAATGGACGTGGCGGTTGTTTGGAGCGGTCGCCATCAAAAGCGCGACACCCTTATCAAACGCGACATTGGTTGGGAAACCGCCTGCCAACCGGCGCATTTTGTCCAATGTAATACCTGTGACTGCGCTTAATTCTTCTACATCACAGACGCGACCACCCATAAAGGCGCTGCTCGCATAATGTGAAAGATCACGTGCCGGAATGCGTTTTGTCTTGGACATTGTTCTCCCCTGATTACTTTGAAGGATTATCGTCAAACAAAACAAAGAAACTTTGCAACATTAATTTTTGTAATAAAATTACCAATCCACAATCTATGTGCGTGTAAAACGTCTTTAAATGGAACTGTTTTAGCCAATGACTTTTCCGTGCGGCTGTGGCAAAAACGGCGCCTATGCCCACACCTCAACACACGGTGCTTGCCCTAAGCCCATTGCTGCCGCCGGAAATGGCGCGGCTTGAGGATCATTTTCATGTGGTGCGTCTTTACAATGAATCCGACCCGGAAAAAACGCTGCAAAGTGTGAAGAACGATGTGGTTGCGATTATTTCCACACCCCAAACACCGGTACGCGCATCGTTGATGGAAGCACTGCCGAATTTGGAGATCATCGCGCAATACGCGGTGGGAACAGATAATATTGATTTAGTCACGGCGCGCGCGCGTGGTGTTGCTGTAACCAACACGCCGGATGTGTTGACAGATGACACGGCAGACATCGCTGTTGCGTTGCTTTTGAATTTATCGCGTCGCATTGTCGAGGCCGATATGTTTGTGCGTGTTGGTAAATGGGGGCAAATGCCCATGCCGCTCGGTGTGACACCTAAAGGTAAAACCGTTGGAATCGTGGGCTTAGGCCGCATTGGTCATGCGATTGCCAAACGTCTAACAGCCTTTGATATGCGCGTGGTTTATCATGGCCGCAAACAAAAAGCTGATGTCGCGTACCCATTCTTTGCCGATCTAAAACGTATGGCTTCTGAGTGCGATTATTTGGTTCTGTCCTGCGCGGGCGGGCCTGCCACACAGAATTTGGTGAATGCCGAAGTGCTCGCAGCGCTCGGATCCAAAGGCTATCTTGTGAATATTTCGCGCGGCAGCGTGGTGGATGAGCAGGCTTTGATCGATGCCTTGAGGAATAAGACCATCGCAGGGGCTGGTCTTGATGTTTATGCGCATGAACCACACGTGCCTGCCGAATATAAATCAATGGATAATGTTGTACTGTTGCCGCATATCGGGTCGGCCACGATGGAAACACGAACGATCATGGGTGAAATCGTGCTGGCCAATCTGCAGGCACATTTTTCGGGAAAACCGTTGATTACACCCGCTTAACCGAAAAACCTTGGATTCTGGGCTGCTGCCATATAGAACTCTCACACTTACAACTTATAGAAAGTA
>DATCRN010000166.1:0-6038 GCA_036568945.1 Alphaproteobacteria bacterium
GGATGTCACAATCCACAAATAGCCAAGACGTTCAAACGATGCGAGCGACACGCCTTCCGTTGATCCGATCGTAATTACGGCCGTACCGGTAAACGGCGCGCGCGTATCCACCGGAGTCGATGGCGTAACAGGCGCGGCAGCTTGCGCCGTTTCAGCAACAGCAGGCGCTAAAATGACCGGTACATCCTCTTTGGTCGGCTCCAAATCTTTGACATTCGGCGCGGGCTTTGACGGATCAGCAGCGATTGCGACCGCCATTTTATCATCCGTCACCAATGATCCATTGTCCGCAGGAGCGGCTGTCTCAGTCGACTTTTCTTGCTTTGGTGCAGGTTCGGCAATTTTTGGTTCTGGCACTGGGGCTGGTTCCGGCGCTTGGGCAACCGGCGTCGTTTCAGCGGCTTTCGCTTCACCTTGTTTCGGCGGTGCCTTCGTGAATAGATCGACGACCAAACGATGGCCCAGTTTCACATTACGCTGACGTTCCAGTCCTAAGACGGTGATGGTAACGTTAGCACCGTCATGCACCAATTTAGGTTGCGGGGTCAGCCCCACAAAGCTCGTATCGCCACTTAAAGCCACCGCGCGGTTGAATGTGAGCTTGAGCGAGTCGCTTTGTGATTCATCGACCGAGGCGTCCGGCAGATCGGACCCTGAGAAAACGATGCGGATAAAATCGTCCTGAACACTGCCGCGCACTTCAAGCGGCGTTGGGCTTTGTTGCGCCAGCAATGAAACGGGCGCGACACTCACCAACAAACCCGCTAAAGCGGCATAAAAATAAGGGGTAGTCCGCATTTGATCAGGGTGCCACGGCCCCAATTTTCCGTCAATGCATCAAAGGCTTATTGGGCGCGCCCATCATCGCCTTCAACGCGGATTTCCACGCCGGGCCCATCGCCTTCGCCCGCGCCCACGACCGTAAGACCTTTGCGATAACCACCGTCTTTCATGTTGGTGGCAAAGGATGTGGCTGTGGCCATGCTGCCTGGCCAATCGCCTGACGACCAGCTGGATGGCAATCCCACGACCGTAATACGGTTGGGCAGCAAGGTTAAACGTTCACCCAAGCGACGTGCGATGAAGGTGCCGCGGTCACCATCCGTGTCTTTGACGATCAATTTCAAATGATCGCGTGCCGTCACCAATTTCACATCGTCTTTGACTTCGGCCTGTTGCAATGCTTTTTGCACCACACTTTCAAGATACGATAAATCAAGCCCAGCACCGAAAGCAACCTGCGCCATGCTGGCGCCGGCTTGGTCGCCACGTTGCTCGCCTGCGCCCGCACCTGCGTAACCACCGCCGTTCGATCCCATCACTTTGGCGATTTTTTCAAAATCCGGTTCCTTCATCGAATACATCAGAATGAAAAAACACAGCAAGATTGAAAACAAATCGGTAAAGGAAATAAGCCACATGCGACCTTGAATAAGTCGCGCCTCTTTATCTGAGTTTTCTTTTTCGCGTTGCACGTGCGATACAGGAAAATTTTGCGCGGGTAATACCTGCACGGGATTTCCTTGCGCATCAATCGCCACACCATCTTTAATCGCAACCGTCTTATCAGGACCTGGAGCCATTTGAACATGCGCCAAATGATTGTCGTTCGATCCTCCCGCCATATCAGCCACCGGCCTTAATAAAACGAAGCTCGATCACATCATGCCCACGCGCTTCATATCCAATCGCAAGCATTTTTGGGTCTATGCCCTCTTCTTCCAGTGTCGCAGCATAAGCTGCCAAATGCGTTGCATCTTGCGCCGTGTTCATCGTCAGGATTTGCAATTTATAACGTCCGCCTGGATTGGTATTTGTCATCAAATCGGCAAGGCGCATGCGGATTTCTTCCCAATTCTCATCAAATTCATTGCTTGGAATCGCAACAGAGAGCATATGGCCCGATGAATTATTGACCGACTTAAATCCGGCATCAGGCAGCACGCTGCGCAAAGCGGCCGACGTTGCCACTTCCATATCACCCGCCGTGCCTGACCCATCATTGCCGCTGTAATCGCGGGCTTCCCCTTCGCCAATCAACCCAAATGCGTCTGCGATAGAGGAGTGAATTTTGGCAATTTTCCTATCGCTTTCGGATGCATAAGAATTAAGGATCATGAAAAACGCGAGCATGGCGATGAACAGCGATACGGTGAGCGTCAGCGTCATCGAACGCAAATCGGTGCGGTTTTCGTTATTGTCTCTACGATCAAGAGCCATAACCGCATTTTAGCATTATTTACGCGATTTGGATCAAAAAAAGCGGCCCTTTAGGCCGCTCATTTTCTTAATCGAAGCTGGAGAGCAGCTTATCGATTTCTTCCTGGCTCATCGCATTGGTCGGCAATTGCGGCCCGTTCATAAGCTTGTCATCGCCTTGGCGCATATCTTCCACCGGCCGTGCAATCAATTCTTTGCGCGCGCCATCGCCATGACCCAGCATATGGAGCAGCTGGCCTACTTTGGTTTCGACTTCATGCAGAACTTTCACGACCTTTTTAATACGCTGGCCGGTAATATCCTGGAAAGAACAAGCTTCGTAAATTTTGGTCGTCTCTTCGCCGACTTTGGCTTCGGCGGATGTGCCGGCCACAGCGGCGCTGATCGCGTCGCATGAATTCATGATGCTGTCCGTTGCGTGTTTGGCGGCAGTAACAACGGCATCCAACTCTTCTGTGGCCGTTGGGACATCTTGGTCCTTGACCTCGCCCGTCCGGGCTTCAGCCAATTCCGACTTGATGCGTTCGATCGCATTGCCCAACGATTGCAATTCCGTGCTTAAGGCGCGCAGTGAGTCGCCAGATGTGGAATCCATTTTGGTAATGACGGAATTAACGATCTGAACGACTTTAGAACGATCGTATTGTTGTGCGTTCATATTAGAAAATCCTTATCCCAGAGGGCCCAGAACGGCTGCGATTTTGCCCTTCAAGGTCTCGGCGTTGAATGGCTTCACGATGTAATTGTTCACGCCTGCCTGTTTGGCCGC
Source organism: Alphaproteobacteria bacterium (assembly GCA_036568945.1). GTDB lineage: Bacteria > Pseudomonadota > Alphaproteobacteria > Micavibrionales > UBA1664 > UBA6145. The sequence goes on from DATCRN010000166.1 coordinate 2,990, forward strand.
GATAATGTTTTCGGTTTTGCTTTCAGCCGTCACCATGATGAACGGGACCGCTTTGTTGTCATTGTTGCCGCCGCGAATACCTTTGAGCAGATCAAGGCCGGACATCGGCTCCATATTCCAATCGGAAATGATCATGCCGTATTTCTTTTGGCCGCACATGCCTAAAGCTTGTTGACCATCAGTGGCTTCATCGACATTTATGAATCCGATTTGGTTCAAAAGGTTGCGGATGATCCGGCGCATCGTGGAATAATCATCGACGACTAGAACTTGCATGGATTTATCAACGGACATGGAGATCCCCTAAGAAAAGTACTTAATATATACAGGGGTATTGTGCCGCGATTTGGTTAACACGTCATGAACAAAATCGTGGATTTCCTAATGGACATAATGTCGCATGCGGTCATTACATTCCTGGTTTTCCAAGTGCGTCCAACCCTGGCAACTCCGCCGATCCGGCAGGTGCGGCGGTCGGTAGGGGACCGGCTTGCATAGGCATTTGCGCTTTGGGCGCAGGTAATTGTTTCATTTCACTTAAACGAACGGTTAGTTCATTGGCACGTGCTGTATCCATTGCAGCGATAATCGGCGCACTTTTGCGCTCGCTCATTTTGGAGACGACTTGAACCAGAATTTCAATATCCATTTGATTGAAAATCTCAGCCGCTGATTTTGCTTTCATGCCTTCATAAATTTTAACGAGGCTCTGAATCTTCGCGGTCTCTTCTGCATCTTGCTGGCCTAATAATTTTTGAATCTGATCTTTGAGCGCGGTCATCTCGACGAGTTTTTCATCGATCTGTTTTTCAGTTGCTTGCAACAACGCTTCTTTGTTCTGCAGTGCGCGTTCACGCGCATCAAGCTCTTGGCGGCGTGCGGCCAAGTCTTCCAACAATTGTACTTGTTCCGGCGTATCCGCCATTGTCTCAGCGCTTGGCTCCGCCCATACTTCGGGCAGCGTCGCATCCGGCAGACTTACCTTTGGCTCGGCCACATCTTTGGATGGTTGCGGTTCGTCATCGCTAGAAGTTTCATCCGCTTGATCCGCGTGGTCGTTGTCTTCTTTTTTGGCGTCTTCTTTAGGCGCTTCTTCTTTTTGATCGGCAGCGGCCTTTTCATCTTTATGGTCTTCTTTGGCATCACCGGCAGCAGGTTGGATGTCTTCCAACTTCAAAGCTTCTTCGGCCATCACTTCGGCGGCCATGTTCTTCATGCCTAAAACCGTATCGCCAATCCGCACAGCAAAGGCAGCCAATGCGACAAGCACCAGCAGCGGCAAAATACGAAACCGGGTCAGAAAATCATTCATTTATAGAGTGTATCACAGGATATGGGGCGTCTTTAAGGCGTTTTAGCGGGTCAGTTACCGCGAGGCTCTGCCTTTCATCGCCTTGAAAAGGTCCCGCTCGGCCTGAGAATAGAGGGCGGCTTCGTCCGCTTCGGTTTGTGCAACGGGGTCGATACCCCGCTCCACTTCAGGATCGCGGATCGCAAAAAATGGCCCACCGGCGTTACGGCCATCGGTCGCCTTTTCTTCCACCACATCCAGTTTGCGCAAATGATCGGTATAGGATGATTGCACGGTCGCAGGTTCCGCGCGCGTTTGCTTGGGCGCTTTATGAACGGCCTCAGCTCTATCCCCCAGCGCTTGTTCACGTGCTTGGATGTCGCTGGTCAGCGGTTTTACGCCATCGACAAGTTTCTCAAGACGCCCGGCCAAACGGTCACCGGATTCCGTCATCAGCTGCAATTCATCGGCCAGCGATACCGCATTGCCTATTGCACGTTGCAAATCAGTACCGGTGGTTTTGGCTTCGTCTTTCAGCGCTTGAATGGAGCGGTCGGCGCGGTCGATATTCTTGATCAGATCTTTGACGATTTTATCGAGATCGGATTTTGAATCGCGCAAACGACGCAGTTGCAAAGAAAGACGCGCAGCGTAAACAATCGTCAGACCCAAAAGGACCAAAATGACGACATCTAAAATAAGACTGAGCGGTGCACCTGTCATAAGAATCAGACTAGGGCCTGAATATTACGAAAACAAGGTTTTCAAAGATTAATATCCCCGTCATTGCGAGGAGCCCCAAAGGACGACGCGGCAATCCAGGCTCAAAGATTTCTGGACTGCTTCACCTAAAGGCTCGCAATGACAATTATTCCGATTTCTTTTCCGGCGGCGGGATGTAGCGATCGATCCTGGCAGCCAAAATACCCTTTTTCTGACCAGTTGAGGCTTTGTACATTGGAAACTCGCCGCAGCGCAGTTCGATCCGGTCTTTGGGGCTGGTGTTAAAGAGCACCATTGATCCTGGCTTCCAGTTGATGAGCTCGCGCAAAGAAACGGTTTTTTCCGCAAGCACTGCCATCAGATCGATGTCGGTCACCAAAAGTTCATTGGTTAAGTGTGTTTCCCAAATAGAGTCACGACCGAATTTTTCACCCATAAACATTTGCAAAAGCAGTTCACGAATGGGTTCTAAGGTCGCATACGGCAACAGAATTTCGACACGGCCGCCGCGATCGCCCATGTCGATGCGCAAACGTGCCAAGACGCATGCATTCGATCCTTGCGTGATCGCCGCAAAGCGAGGGTTGGTTTCCATGCGCTCCAAACTGAATGAAACGGGTGAGAGCGGATCAAACGCCGATGACATATCGGAAAGCATGACGCCAACCATGCGTTCGATCAGTTTTGTTTCGATCGTTGTATACGGACGGCCTTCAATACGAATGGCGGGCGTGCCTTTGCGGCCACCAAGCAGCACATCGACGATCGAATAAATCAGCGCCGAGTCGACCATCATAAGACCGGAGTTGTCCCATTCTTCCGCTTTGAAGATGGAGAGCATCGCGGGTAGTGGAATCGAATTCATATAGTCGCCGAAGCGCACGGTCGACACTTGATCGAGGGATACTTCAACGTTGTCGGATGTGAGGTTACGCAAGGACGTCGACATCAATCGCACCAGGCGATCGAATACGATGTCGAGCATCGGCAGGCGTTCGTAGTTGACCAGCGCCGAGTTGATCAGCACCATCACGC
>DATCRN010000167.1:0-5707 GCA_036568945.1 Alphaproteobacteria bacterium
CATAAGCGTGGATTGCGTCATGAATATCCATGATGAAAGTTGGGACGATCGAGATCATGCCCAGGCCCGCCAGGATACTTAAGACGCTAAAAAGCGTTGGTAGCACGCAGCAGAAAACATGGCTGAATTCACTGAAAATCAGCGCCCAGGACATAATGGATTGAAGACGTTCACGCATGGTTGGACCTCGATATAGGTGAAAAGGTTAATTACAGCAACTTTTAAATCTACCAGAGCTGTCAATACCCCATCTCCCTTCTCCCACAAGGGGAGAGGGAAAGTAGATGAAAACCATTTGCAACTGGAGCAAGGCTAAGCTATCTAAACGGGACCAAATTCGTACCCTATTGAGTCGCTCATTAAAATGGCCCTTGCCGCTTTAAAAGAACAATTGGTTGAAATGCCATCCTTCCCCGTCAGTGAACAACTGAATGCGGAAGTGGGTCGTGCCGTTGTGCGCATGATCGCCTATTGTAAAAAGAATAAAGCGTTGGCTGAAGCATTAGCCGAAGGCCCAGTCTTTGATTCAACAACATCCATCGTCGATCAAATCAATACGATTTTCCCTGCGCATTTGCGCACCGATCCGGTGGTTGACGACCTGATCACTTTCATTACCGAGACGGCCGAGAAAGCGCGTCAGAATAATCAGCGTTTGCGCTTCACCTTTTTCACCCAAGGCAAAAAACCTGAAGGCGACGATAAAGAAGGTGCTCAATTCGTACGCGTTTACACGGATCGCGGCAGTAAATCATCCGACAATTATGATCACATTAAAATGGCCCTCAAAATGAATGGCGGCGGGTCGAGCGGTGGTTCAGGCCAGCAAATGGTCGAAGAACTCACCGCTGGTCTTGATAGCGGTTTCGTTTTGAATGTCAGCACGGCGGTCAGTCAAGACACGTTGGGCGTTAACATGGATCAAATGCAAAGCCTTGGCGCGTTTGCACAAAGCACCGAAGCTATGGCCGAAGTGAAGGAGATGATGGCGAATGGCGACACCCCACCTGCCGTGCAAAATGTCATCCAGCAAATCGCCGATATTAAAACACTGCAGAATGCTTTGAAAGCAGCAGAAGGTCCGCAAGTCACAGCGATTGCCGCAGCCCTTGCGATTAAGACCGAAGGTTTGAATGCAGCCCTGCCCAACACCAATTTGCCGCCTGCAATTGCTAAGGAAGTGGGACGCCAAATTGAAAGCGTGAAAAACGATTTCAGCGCAACCCAACTCGCGCGCGTGGTGGATTTGATTTCAACGTCCCTGCCCGCGAACCAAACCGATAAGCCGGCGGCGCACGCACAGATCAAAGAGATTATTGAGCAGGTACGCGCAACAGCCAAAGCTGAAAACATGACGGTCAAAGAAATGTTGGCTGTTGTTTTAAGCGGCGCAAAAGACGTTGCGCCTATCATCACCAAGGCAGTGACTGAGCTAACGAAAACCTTGGCCAAACCGGAGGCGATTCAAATTTTGGATCGCGCTTTGCCCGCCGCCATTGCGCAAATCGTGCGTCGTGACATTGCTACACCTGCTATGACGCAGGCTGCGCAAACACCGATTAAAATAGATGCCATTAGTCGCGCGATTGAAACGGTTGCGGATAAAACCGGTATTCAAGGTCTCAAAGCCGCTATTGAAAAACTTGATGCAATACCTGCTAAGCAAACAACCTTCGCAAACACGCTGTCTATTCCCGTTGTGACATCGATTGCTGAAAACGCGCACGCGATGACAATGGTGAAAACATTACCGCCGTCTATGCCAGCCTCTGCCGCACAAAGCTTTAAAGCGGACATGACTGTGATTAAGACGATTGCAGAATCTAAAGTCGTTCAATTGCGCGAGCCATCGCATCCGATACCGGTGCCGACACAAATTTTGCCGACAGCACCAATTGTCAAATTGGCCGAAATTGTTCAAGTGCCGCCGCCACAAGTGCTGCCTTACCAACCGCCGATCAAGCTTGATCCTGTTTTGCATCAGCCGACGCCGCCGCGCGAAACGCCGCCTATTGTCGTGCCGACTGGCGGCACTGGCCCTGGCCCGATCAATTTCGCACCACCTGCAACTTTGCCTACGCCGGTACCAAGCAATCCACAACAGCCGCCGATCCAGCAGATTTTCAAAGATGTGGTTACGCCGCCTGCGCCGACACCTGCCAATGATCCGCAGCCGAAACCGACACCGATTTTAGAAAAGCTGCCGGAGCCCAAACAACCGGAGCCGCCGCGCCAAGATGGTGGCCCACGGGATATTAATTTGATCCAACCGAAGATTGAACCGGTTGGAACTGGTCCAACTTACAAAGCGCCGCTAATTGATCCTGGTGTGAAACCGGAATTACCGAAGGAAGCGTTGCAACCGAAGCCTGAAACGAAAGATCCGGTGATTACATCGGTTGTTGTGGGTGGTCCGCAAGATCCTTACAAGCCGCCAACAGTTGATGAAAAGACTGGCGGACCGGATAAAAATCCGAACCCGTGTCAGCCGCCAAACTGCCCATGCGGTAAAAACGGTTGCCTGACTGTCAATAACAAAGAGATGGAACAACGGTCGGAGAAATTCGACGTGTCGGCCTACATGAAAGTTGCGACCGAAGTATCGCGCCCGCGTGTTGTCGCTGTCAACCCTCAGTAGATATTCTTAAACCACGCGCGGTGTAAACTTTGGTGCGCTTTTCTGCGACACAAATTCAACTGCATCAATCAAACCCGGAAATTTTTGCGCGACTTTATTGCGAATATTTTCTTCCGTGATGGGGCGATGCGTCGTGCAGGACGCGCAACCGCCAAGTAAGGTAATATACGCTTTTTTAGTCGCAAAATCGAACCATGCGAGGTCCACACGGCCGCCGTCCCCCACGATTGTTGGTTCGATTACTTTCATCAAATAAATGCGGAGCGTAATCGCTTCAACGGGTTCGGTCGGATGTTTGGCCGTGAGATGCTCGACCATTTTTTCATCTGGAATGTTATGACGTTCATATTCAGTATAATTCACCAGCATGCGCGCATTGGCAGGTAAGCTAAGCAGAATATTGATGGTACGCGCAACATCACGGACCAGAGCATCCCAGGAAGTGTCAGATTTTTTGGTAACGGCAATCGCATCTGCTTTGTCGTGTTTGACAACACCGACTTGCAAAACCGCGTCCCCGTGCTTTTTGTTCAGATCAAAAATCTGCCCTGCAACATAGCTGCTTTTTTTCGCAAGCTCACCCGATGTCCAGTGGACGTTGGGGTTCGTGCCGATGGTGTTTGTATCTAAAACAAACCACAGCGCGTCGTCGGACGGCGTCGGGACAATATCGATTACTTTGGCCATGCCACACTCTCTTTGTTAGAGCATGACATAATCTATCTAGGATTAAATTGGTACTGTTTTTTTCATGAGCAATGCTTTAGAGATACCGCGATCTAAAAATTAAGGGTGCCCTATGACCACATTTGTAGGCCGTTTCTTCGGCGAAGGTTTTGACTTTATTTCTCCGGCAATCCTGCCTGACGGCACGGTTAAGAGCGATTTTCGTCTATCGGACCACATCGCAGGCAAAATGACGGTGGTGTTCTTTTATACCATGGATTTTTCGAGCGTTTGCACGACGGAGTTGATTGCCCTTGCCAACCGGGCCCGAAAATTCGCGGATCGTGGGATTGAGGTCGTGGTCGTCAGCGCCGATTCCCATCTGTCGCACCAGCAATGGCGGTCCAAATCCTACAAAGGCGGAGGAATCGGCAATTTCCCCTTCCCGATCGTATCGGATGTAACCCGCAATATTGCCAAGGCTTATGAAGTCTTGGTCAATGACAGTTTGGTCTTACGTGGGACCTTCATCCTGGATAAAGAGGGGTATTTCCGCCATAGCAGCGTTTATGACCTGCCTATGGGCCGAAATATCGATGAAATCATTAGGATAATCGATGGTTTGCAGGCCTATCAGCAGACCGGTATGCTATGCCCGGCAGGCTGGCAACCGGGGGACGAAACGTTAAAATCCGACCCTGATTTTATGACGGATTACTTGGTCGCCCACGCCGCAGGATTATAGGCCAGCCTTTAGGGTGCAATTTTCTTGACACTCCCAGCTTAATCCGTATAGTCCGGCCCTGAAAAAACAACGTGATTCCAAGGAATTCAATATGTACGCAGTGATCAAAACCGGCGGTAAACAATACCGCGTCGCCAAGGGCAACAAAATTACCGTCGAAAAAATCGACGCCGAAGTCGGCAAATCGGTCACGATTTCTGACGTTTTGGCTACGTCCGATGGTTCGGCTTTGAAAGTCGGCGCTGACGTCGGCAAAGTCGCTGTCACCGCAAAAGTGCTGGAGCACAAACGCGACGAAACGAAATACGCGTTCAAAAAGAACCGTCGTCACAACTATCGCCGTAAAGTCGGTCACCGTCAGCACCACACCGTGCTGGAAATCACCGCAATCGGTTAATTAGAGAATTAGGATTTTAGGAGAATAAAATGGCACATAAGAAAGCCGGTGGCTCATCCCGTAACGGTCGCGATTCAAATTCGCAGCGATTGGGCGTCAAACGCTTTGGCAACGAAGAAGTTTTGGCAGGCAACATTCTGGTCCGTCAACGCGGCACGCGCATTTACGCAGGCACGAATGTCGGCATGGGTAAAGACCACACACTGTTCGCACTGAAAGACGGCACGGTTGAATACAAAACCGGTCGCGGCGGAAAACAATCCGTCAGCATTCTGGCTGCGGAATAAGGCTAACGAAACAAAAAAGTTTAGAAGGGCCGTGAAGGCCCTTTTATTTTTGAAGCAAAATGAAATTTTTGGATGAAGCAAAAGTGTATGTGAAGAGTGGAAACGGCGGCCCCGGTTCCATCAGCTTTCATCGCGAAAAATTCATCGAGATGGGTGGTCCTGACGGCGGCAACGGCGGCAAAGGCGGCGACATTATTTTCGAAGTCGTCAAAAACAATAACACACTGATCGATTTTCGTTACGCACAACATTTCCGCGCCAAAAACGGCATGCATGGCATGGGCCGCAATCGCACCGGCGCCGATGCTGAGGACCTTGTGATTAAAGTTCCGGTTGGCACACAGATTTTGGCGGAAGATAAAGAAACCCTCCTTCTCGACCTCATGGTACCGGGCGAACGCATCGTTTTCTTAAAAGGCGGTGATGGTGGTTTTGGTAACGCTCATTTTAAAACCGCGACGAACCAAGCGCCACGTAAAGCAGGTAAAGGATGGCCAGGATCGGAAGAGATCGGTATTTGGCTGCGCCTGAAACTGATCGCCGATGCAGGCCTCCTGGGTATGCCCAATGCAGGCAAATCGACGTTCCTGTCCCGCTGTTCCGCCGCGCGTCCCAAAATCGCGGATTATCCGTTTACAACGCTTCACCCCAATCTAGGTGTCGTGAGCACCACGGGGCGCGAATTTGTGATGGCTGACATTCCAGGCCTCATTGAAGGCGCATCGGAAGGGCATGGCCTTGGCACACGTTTCCTAGGCCATGTGGAGCGCACCAAGGTGCTATTGCACCTGATTGACATCACATCTGATGATCCGGCAGCCGCCTATAAAATGATCCGTAATGAGCTTAAGGAATACGGCGGCGGCCTGTCCGATAAGCCCGAAATCGTGGCTTTGAATAAGGCCGATGCCTTGGGTCCGGAATTGGCCGAGGATGTCCGTAAAAGCTTCGCAAAAAAGACCAAAACCAAGCCT
>DATCRN010000168.1:0-7248 GCA_036568945.1 Alphaproteobacteria bacterium
TGCAATAGGTCTGTGATGGCGACAGCCCACATTCCCCCGAAATATGTGTAGACCAGAATAGTCATCGATCCGATCCACATCCCTGCCGTAACTGAAATGCCGCCCGCTGATACAATGTTAAAGACCAGTCCCAGCGCCGAAATCTGCGCGCCGACCCACCCTAAATACGACACGCAAATCGCAAGCGACGTAAGGATTTCGACGCGACGGCCAAAACGTTTTTTGTAGAAGTCCCCGATCGTTAGCAGCTTCATCCGGTACAATGGCGCGGCAAAGAACAAGCCAGCGAGGATCAAACACATGGAAGATCCAAATGGATCAGCGATGATGCCGCTTAAGCCCTCGTCAATAAACGTAGCGGGGATGCCAAGCACGGATTCCGATCCGAACCAGGTTGCGAACACAGTGGCCGTGACCATATAGAATGGCAAGTGCCTGCCCGCGATCACAAAGTCGCCAGTGGTTTTGACTCGGGATGCGGCAAACAAACCGATGGCGACTGAAATCGCCCAGTAAATCATGACGAACCAAAACAGCATGGAAACTCCCCTAATGTCCTTGTTGCTTGGCAAAAAGCTAAGCGCGAATCCTTAAGGTTCGCAAGGGCTTAAGGCTTAATTTCAACGGGTTTTATAGGCCGCGCCTAATACCACCGACACGCGGTTTACTCATGAGGCTTTGATCAGCCGCTTTATGGTTGATGGCGTAGGTGTGCCCTGTCAGCACGCCTTCAATTCGGTGCATCACGCGGTTACGGAACACGGTCAATTGATCTTCCGGGGTATTGTCCGGCAGAGAAATTTGGTAGGGCCCGTACATATTGCCATTTGGATTTGGGATCTCGCCCCGCGCCGCCTTTAAGGCCGTTGGCAACAAGAAGGCTTCGATAAATTCTTGGTCGATATCTTGAGCAGCTGTCTGGAAGGCGAGCTCAATTTTCTCAGCGGATTGGTCATGTTGGTCTAGACCCAAAGCAGCGCGCGCAGCGGCACCTTCTTCAGATCCATAAAGCTTAGATTTATTATTAAATTCAATAACTAACATAATTTTCTTAAATCGAGTTATTAGCTGAACTCGCCTTATAATTAGACCAATACAGACCTGAATATATTGTATTATGTATAATTACGGCAAGTTTTAAATAAGCGAATTTAGCCATAGGTACGGCGCGGCGGATCGTCATCGGGAGCGCGCAATTTGCGCTCGTTGCAAAGTTTTAGAATGCGCGTTTTGTCCCAACCGCTGAGCGTTTTATCAATCATATCGCAAGCCAAAAGTAAGCCGCCGGCATAAGCAGGAACAAACAAAACCAACGGTGCACCCTCCCCGTTTTCATTCGCGACGCCCGCCTTTTGATAATCGCCGATGACATCCAAGAGCGGTTTAAATTCCGCTGTGATCTTTTTGCGAACATCCTTCATCTTGTCTTCTTGTAGAACACCCGTGTTCAGATAGCCGTCGACGAAGCTAATGACCTCTTTCAAAATCGGAAAGTTCAGACTAGGCAAACCGGATGCCGCTGCAAATTCGGCTATGACCTTTGACGCTCCACCTTGCTCTGCGAGTTGTCCGTAGGTAAGTTCCGGCATCTGGCTGTATTTGTAGACCGTGCTGTAGTTGGACGGGAACATCCCCAACAGCAAAACTTTATCTCTTTCAGTGTATTCGCGGCGCATGCGCGCAAAGATAGTTGGCGACTATGAAAATAGCAATATGCAAATAGTTGCTAGGCTATACCGGCTTTTTTAGCCTCGTCCGCCAGAGTCGTGGCCCCTGCGGCTGACATGGATGTATGGCGACCTGTTTGGCTGCCTGGCTTCACATCGACGCCATTGGATAGAAGATCAATGATTTCCGTCATACGTTCCGGCGTTAAATCTTCAAAGTAATTGTCGTTGATCTGGACCATCGGCGCATTCACGCAAGCGCCCAGACATTCGACTTCCGAAATCGTGAACATTTGGTCCTTGGTCGTCTCGCCCACGTGGCAACCCAAACGGGTCTCGCACGCTTTCACAATATCAGCGCTTCCACGCAACCAGCATGGCGTGGTCGTGCAGCACTGAATATGGTGCTTGCCGATCGGCGCTAGAATGTACATTGAGTAGAAGGTGGCGACTTCATAAACCTTGATGTCGGATACATTGCAGATACGCGCGATTTCTTTCATCGCCGCTTCCGGAATCCAACCGCCGCCGTCTTTTGTCTCAGCCGCTACTTGGCGCATGACCAAATCCAGCAAAGGCATGATGGCCGACTGCTCGCGCCCTTGCGGGTAACGCGATAGGATATCTTTCACTTTGGCCGTATCCTTAAAGCCAAAGCTTTCAGGCTGTTGAGATTTTGGGGCAATACGCGGTTTCATGCTGGCCTTTGTTTACTACGCAAAAGCAGCCGCCGCAAGACCTGGCTTACCGGGACTTCTACGCGCGGATAGCTAAAAAGGCCCCAAAATACGGTTGCCACGGCGCCGATCAAGGTCAGGATGGCCGTTCCCCACCAAGGCACATCAAAGTACATATTTGGCCCCACCACAATCAGGCCCATGATGATGAACTGGCTTAAGTAAATCGTATAGGTTGCATCACCGATTTTGATGAGCCATGTCGGCAGCTTCTTTTGCACAAAGGGCGTCAGCACAACACATATACCCACGATGCACGCCAAAATTGTCATCAGCAAGTTGAACCAAACGACCCCGGATAATTCCGGCGGCAAGAACGAATATAGCGCCGCCTGAATCAAAACCGTGACAGTGATAATCGCAACGACGCCTTTCATCGGGATGTTGAAAAAGACTCCGCGATCGAATGCATAGCCGATCAGCATGCCGCCCAAAAACTTCATCATCTGCGGATGCGTCCAGAAATAGGCAATCGCATTATCCTGCGGTACGAATTGGTGCGCGACGATTAATGTGAGGGTCGCAATTGCAAAGGCGATAATGCCGGTGCGCATATCCTTGCAAAACAAGGTCAACGCAAACAGCGCGTAAAACACCATTTCGTAATTTAGTGTCCATCCCGGAATCAAAATCGGATATGGATGTGTTGCGGCTTGATGCACATCGCCCCAGAAATACGGAATGAACCCGTATGATTTAACAACGCGCTCCGCCGTCACATCTTGGAACAGGGTTGTTTCCGGCCACCATAGCGACAACAGGATCGCACAGGTCATGTAAAACCAAAACGCCGGCACAATCCGCGTCAGACGCCTTATTATAAATTCCAAACGTGCTCCAGGCTGACCATAGGTTGCGCGGGTCAGATACACCATGATAAAGCCCGATCCGATAAAGAAGATATCGATGATCCCCACGCCCATACGCACGAAGGTCAGCATAAAGAACGACAATTCTTGCGGGATTTGATGGGACGCGCCAATGCCCGCAACATAAGCGACCAAAGCATGCGCCACCAGCACGCACATCATGCATATGGCGCGCATGACTTGGACGCTCTCAAGCTTTTGTAATATCTGGCTATCGGTCTGGACGGTCATGATTCTAGTTTTTTAGGGTACCTCAAAATTTGACGCTTTGCTCCGGTTTTAGGTATGGTCGCCTCATGTTAAGGAAAGGCGCTACCATGCTGAACGCCAAGAAGTTTAAGAATGTCCTAGCCCATAAATTCAACAAGGCCGCGATTCTCATCACATCCGGTGCAATCGCGGTACAAACCATAGTCGCCACCAATCCCCATATACAGGACCTGCCGCCAGAATCTATTCCATTTCAAAGCATTGGTCTTTTGCTTGCCGTCTGCGCAACGGGATGGGGTTTGGTGACTTGGGCTGAAGGACAGTTCGATCTATGGGGCGCAAGCCGTCAATTCAAACGCGCAGCCAGATCGGATGCCGGTATGCTACAAGCAGGCGCAGAATTTAAACCTGTCCCCGTTTTTGCAGGCCTATCCATGGTCAATATTTGTGGCGGCCTTATATGGGCATCAGATTTGGCAGACAATGTCATCGCTCGATCTCCCGTCAATGAAATGGTTTTCAACGGCGGCTTAGCTGCTATTTGTAGCGTCGGCGCCATAACCTTGGCTCTTGCGAGCCATTTACAATTAAATGCGGCTTTAGACGCTACGAAAAATCGCAAAATCGGTAGCGTATTAGAAACACGATTAAGCCCCACTTAAGAACTTGAATATTCCAGGCCCTAAACTCTTCTAAACGAGAGAAAATTATGCTGAACGCACAAAAACTGACCTCCAAAATGCGCTCTCAATATTACGCAGCCAGTTTTGGCACGACCCTCGCTTTATTTGCTCCGGTCGCTTACGCAGTTCGCAGACTTACAGACCAAAAACCCGCCGACATCATGACAGATCCGCAATTTTTGATGTTTGCTTCGATAACAGTCATCAGTGCCGCGATGGCACTTTCGATGTCTCAAGAACTTAAAGAAAATCTTCCTCGACTATCCAGTTTGTTTGCGAAAGCAGCCGAGCGTCTGGAGTTTAAATTAGAAAATCTTGTGTCGCATCTCCAGGCGCTTCCTGCTCGCACAATCCTTCCAACACTCATTTGGCTGGCGACAACCCCATTGCTTCATTATTCAGATTCGAATAACTGGCACTGGCAACCTGCCGTCGCAGGCGGCTTACTGGGCGCTACAAGTATACTTTTTAGTGTCAGTGCTGAAAAACTTGAAAATGCTCTTAAAAAAAATACCGGCCAATATCGCTTTTATAATCATATGCGCGCTCGTGATGCTGCGTTCATACGCAAATACCCGCATCAAGCACAACAGCTAAATTAAGAGACGCGATCAGCGATCGATTTCCCCGAACACGATATCCATCGATCCAATAATGGATACGGTATCCGCCAGCATGTGCCCCTTGGACATGAAATCAAGACCAGCCAAGTGCGCAAAGCCCGGCGCGCGAATATGGCACTTGTACGGACGGTTTGTACCGTCAGCCACCAAATACACACCAAACTCGCCTTTTGGCGCTTCGACCGCCGTGTAGGTTTCGCCTGCGGGTACGTGGTATCCTTCGGTGAAGAGCTTGAAGTGGTGAATAAGCGCTTCCATCGACTTTTTCATTTCTTCGCGTGGCGGTGCGGTCACTTTGTAATCGTCTGATTTAACCGGGCCCATCGGCATTTCATTCAATGCCTGGCGCATGATGCGAAGCGATTGTTTCATTTCTTCCATACGGACCAGATAACGCGCGTAGCAATCGCCCGTTTTGCCGACCGGAATGTCGAAATCCATTTTGTCGTAGACGTCATACGGCTGCGATTTGCGTAAATCCCACGCAACGCCGGATGCGCGCAGCATGGGACCCGTGAAGCCCCAATCCAGCGCCTCTTGTTTCGTCACATTGCCGATATCGACGGTACGCTGTTTGAAGACGCGGTTTTCGCTTAAAAGCCCGTCTAAATCGTCGATGATTTTAGGGAATGTTTCTGTCCAATCCCAAATATCTTCAGCAAGACCCGCGGGCATATCCAAGTTTACGCCGCCCGGGCGAATATAATTGGAATGCAGACGCGCGCCGCAGACGCGGTCGTAAAACTCCATCCCCTTCTCACGCTCCTCAAAGCCCCACAATGCTGGCGTGATCGCGCCGACATCGAGAGCATAGGTCGTGATATTGAGAATGTGATTAAGAATGCGCGTGAGTTCGCAGAATAAGACGCGGATATATTGCGCGCGTGGCGGCGGCGTAATGCCGAGCAGTTTTTCGACGGACAGAGCAAAACAATGCTCCTGGTTCATCGGCGCCACATAATCCAGCCGGTCGAAATACGGCAGCGCCTGCATATAGGTTTTATATTCGATCAGCTTTTCCGTGCCACGATGCAGCAAACCGATATGCGGGTCAGCACGTTCCACAACTTCGCCGTCCATCTCCAAGATCAAGCGCAGAACGCCGTGCGCAGCTGGGTGCTGCGGTCCAAAGTTCATTGTGTACGGCTTGATTTGGGTTTCGTCACCCACTGCCGTCATTTTACCGGAGTCATCCAGGCGAACGAGTTCTTGGGTCATGACAACAAACCTCCGATATCGCCCTTTTTCTCTTGGATTGCGCGCTCTTTGGCTTTGGCACGATAATCAATGGTGCCGACGCGCTGCTTGGTGGCTTTTTCATCACCCGGCAACTGCATCGTCGTCATTGCTTCCCATGGGGATACGTTATCGAACACACGAAAATCTTGCGGCAGCGATACAGGCTCATACACCACGCGTTTTTCGGTTTCCGAATAGCGCACTTCCACAAATCCTGTGAGCGGGAAATCTTTACGCAGCGGATGCCCTTCAAACCCATAGTCGGTCAGAATGCGGCGCAAGTCGTCGTTGCCTTCAAAAACGATACCATACATGTCCCATACTTCGCGCTCGAGCCATATGGCAGATGCGAACTGCTTGGTGACGGATGGCACAGTCGTGTTTTCGTCGGTGCGGATTTTGATACGGATACGCTGGTTAAAGTTGATCGACAGCAGATTATAAACGACTTCAAAACGATCATGCTTGGTGGGATAATCCACGGCCGTGATATCAACCAGTTGATCGAATAAACAATCCGGGTCATCACGCAGTGTGGTGATCAGTTTCGGCAGCGTATCGCGTTTAGCATTAATAACGAGTTCGTCTTGCGCGAATTCGGTGCTTTCGACGCCCCAGGTCAGCTTTTCAGCGATATGGGTGCCCAATGTTTTTAAAACTTCTGATGGTGCTCGTTTGCTCATCGCAAAATCTCAAGGTTTTGGTCGTAGAAAAAATGAAAAATACCACGTTTATTCAACGCGGTATTTATATAGGGACTGACCGGGTATTCCAAGCCTCAAATCGGAGGGTTAAACTCTTAGGAAGGGCGCTGATCCAGGTCCGCTCTCTGCCCGGCCTTACGCTCTGCCAGCAAGCTATCGGTGATTTTCTCCATGTCGACGTAGAAATTGGTCACCTTACCTAAAGACATTGTATGCGCGGCAAAAACGGCGCCTTTTGCCTCATCACGATCGAGCAGCCCGGATTGACCCAAATCATGCAGCCTTAAAAGAAGGGGATTTGTAAGCTCCTGCCCCGTGCGCTCGGGTGGCAGCCCCTTTTCTTCCTCATACAGACCACCGGTTAAATATTGCTCCATGTCGCGCTTGGCGACGCCTCGCAGGCCCAGATGATCCAACGTTCTTAAATTCGCATCGATAATGTTGATCGTATCGGTGTCCGCCGATGCCAGATATTTTCTGCCGCTTTCAAGAAGCGCCTCGTAATACGCCTTATGA
>DATCRN010000169.1:0-5300 GCA_036568945.1 Alphaproteobacteria bacterium
TCGGCAGCTTCTACGCTCGCTCAGTACGAAAATGACTACAATACCATTCGTGACCAGATCAACGACTTGGTCGAAGATGCTGGCTACCGTGGTGTTAACTTGATTAACGGCGACACGCTGGAAACGTACTTCAACGAAGATCGTTCCAACAAATTGTCGACGGTTGGTCAAACGCTTGACTCCGATGGTTTGGGTCTTGCAGCTGCTGACTTCTCCACGTTGGAGACGATCGAAACCACGACGAACGAAGCACGTGCCGGTTTGGCAACGTTGCGTTCCTTCGGTGGTACGCTGGCAAACTCTTTGTCCGTCATTCAGACTCGCGAGACTTTCACGAAGTCCCTCGTCGAGACCCTGAACGAAGGTTCGGATAAACTGACCATCGCCGACCAGAACGAAGAAGGTGCAAAACTGCTCGCTCTGCAAACGCGTCAACAATTGGGTGTTACCGCTCTGTCCTTGGCCGCTCAGGCTCAGCAGTCGGTTCTCCGCTTGTTCTAATAAAATACGGATTAGGGACCGGAAGAATCCGGTCCCTTTTCCCCTCCTCTTCCGCCGTTTGGAAGATCAAAGGAAAAATAGTTAACGTCTTTTCTTTTGACCTTTTAAACCAGGTACTTAAAATTCGGGGCAGGATGCCCCTTTATATGAAAGCGAGAGAAGCTCGACATGGCACTGGTAATCGATTTAAAACCAAAAGAAAAAATCATCGTGGGGTCCGCGGTTATCACCAATGATAACCAGCGCACGCGATTACACATTGAAGGCGACGCGCCGATCTTGCGCGAAAAAGATGTCTTACGCGAAGACGAAGCGACGTCTCCCTGCAAACGTATTTATTACATCATACAATTGATGTATCTGGCGAAGGATGCCACGGAAATTTACGACATGTATTTCCAGGCAGTCCGCGAGGTTCAGGATGTCGCGCCGTCGACAGCTGTTTACATTGCGGATATCTCGCAACATATTTTGGGGGGCCATTATTACAAGGCATTGCGTGAGGCGCGCAAACTCATCGACTACGAACAGGAGCTGATGTCCAATGTCTAATAATCCGTATGCACAAGCCGCCGGCACTTACGGCAAGCAAGCAAAAGAAACGTCCAGCCAACGCGAATTGGAAGGACAATTGCTGCTCAAAGCCGCAAACGAAATCCAAAATTTGCAGGATAATTGGGATAAGGCCACGCCTGAGGATATCGACAATATTCTCACCTATAACCGCAAACTTTGGATGCTGTTCTTCGATACAGCGATTGAAAATCCGGACGAACGCCCGGTTGATCTGCGCAATAACATCGTGAACTTGTGCAACTTCATCTTCAAACGCTCGATGGATGTTTTGGCGCAACCGTCCAAGGAAAAATTGGGTGTGCTGATCGACATCAACCGCCAAATCGCAGCCGGCCTCATGACGAAGAACGCTGCGACCGCGGCCGCGCCAAAGACGACACCGGCAGAAGCTGCGCGCCAGTCTGGTGGTCTTAATTCCGAAGCTTAAGCGTTATTCAAATTTAAGGTCTTTAATTCCTGCGCGATTGTCGGGCTGTATTCGGTATGAATCCAATGCAGCACGAGATCGGCCTTAAGCATGGACACATCCGAAGGTGGTTCGCGATCGTTCATGTCACACCAGGCATAGGTTAAAATACGTCCATGCGTTTGCGCATTCATCTTCGGCGGCTTAGGCGTTTTGGACGGTGCGGGCCGTTTGGATAAAAAATCGACACATAGGACATCACGGTCGCTGGCAAAGTTTGTCCCCTCCTCATCATAATGGGCGATGAGAGCTGATAATCTTTCTTGATCGTCACGGATGAAGGTGCGCAAAAACGCATTACGATGTTTAGCCAGATCCGACATCTGTCGATAAGACGGCGGTGGCGGTGGAAGTAACGGCTCAATCGTCTCCGGCGTTTCCAATTCCATGTCGAGTAGGAACTTGCGACTCATCACCTTTTGTAAATAAGGCGACGTCCGATAACCGTCCGACGTTAGATACGAATCCCGCATCACGTAAGCATCGCGCTGTTGATCTATTTCGTGTGCGACCTTGCGAAACGCGCGCCACGCCACGTAACGCAGCGCCTCAACCGGATCAGTGATGGTGATGATATCGTCCATGACGCCACCATAAGCGAACGCCTGATCAAAAGTCACTTTTTCATGAAAACAATACAACAGACCACAAGGCGATAATCGCCTTAAGGCCTGCATTTGTTTAGGTTCCTAAGCGAACCTTATGCTTCTACGGTAACTTCAGTTGGCGTGCTTGCTGCCGGAGCCGGAGCGCTGGAAGTTTCAGGTACTGGTGCGACATGCACTTCCGGAGCCGGCGCGTGTTCTTGCGCAACGGTTGGTGCCGGAGTGGCACTACGCTCAGCCTTTGTTCCTTCCTGGACGCTTGGCTTTTCCGTCAGTTTCGCCGCCAGCTGCGCGTCACCCCTTGCCTCACGTAATTTATACGTGCGGATCGCCTGTTCGGACGGAATCTGTGCCAGGACTTCGCCTGACAAAGCTTCACGGAATTCCAAAATCGCAATCTTAGTGTTCACGTCAACACGAACCCGCGGGCTGACGTAAGGCGCTTGAGATACGGTTTGGACTTTGTCCGGATTGGCGGCAAAAGAGTTCAGTGTGGAAGACTGATCCACACTGCCTCTTAACAAGGCGCTATTCGCGACCGTTGACTTAACTGCCTCAATCATTTCATTCCCCAAGGGGCAAGGTCTACTTGCCCTATTATCAGGTTATCGCAGATAAGTTAAAAAGTCAACAATTTTACCCCTTAAAAAGGGTTAAAAAACCCAGAGAATCAGCGACTTCCCCGCCCATCGCAGTGCGAAAAATTCAACCATAAGCGGTTGGATGCGACAAAATAGCCGGCAAAGGTTAACTATTTGATCTGGAAGGGCTTTTAAAGGCACTGGTACATACGCCGTTATGAGGCATTTTATTGTGGGATATTATGTATTTAGCACAGTTTGTGCAGATGACCAATTGTTGGACAAAAAGTTAAAATTAATGTATGTTAACAACATGGCAAAATAGTAACTAATCTGCTGTTTTTCCAGCGTCTTTGTGCTTTTTTGGGCATCAGATGCATCATGCCGGGAACCGGCGAAAGGGCCTTATAGGACATATGAACAACTCCTTCCTCGAAACGCTTCGCAGTCTTGGACCGGCACGTCTTGCTGTCTTAGGTGGTGTTTTTGTCGGCCTCTTGGTCTTTTTCGTGTTCGTATCGGCCCAAGTTTCTAAACCATCTTTGTCGCTTTTGTACGGTGACTTGTCATCGCTCGACTCAGGATCGGTGGCGGCTAAGTTGGAAGAAACACAAATTCCATTCGAAGTCTCCGCCGACGGTCGCCAAATCCGCGTTCCGAAAAATGAGATAGGCCGCGCACGCATGCTGCTGGCCCAAGCCGGCCTGCCCAATGGTGGATCGATGGGGTATGAGCTGTTTGACGAGCAAAATTCCTTCGGTACGACCGCCTTCGTGCAAAACATTAACCAAGTCCGCGCCTTGCAAGGCGAACTTGCCCGTACCATCTCGACACTCGAGCCGGTCGAATTTGCGAAAGTGCATTTGGTTTTGCCGCAACGCGAACTTTTTTCGCGTGAAGAACGCCAAGCATCCGCATCCGTCACATTGAAACTCAAACCAAGCGCGAAACTCTCGCGCGAGCAAATTTTCGGTATTCAGAATTTGGTCGCTAACGGCGTGCCCAACCTGCACGCCGATAATGTGACAATTATCGATACGGAAGCCAATTTGCTTGCAGGCGGCGGCCGCGAAGGTGATGAACAAGCCATGGTGGGCCTCAAGGCCGAAGAAATGCGCGCAGGATATGAACGTCGTTTGACCGCTGCCATTGAAGACATGGTTGGCCGTATCGTCGGCTTCAACAAAGTCCGCGCCAATGTCACGGCAGATCTGAATTTTGATCGCTCGACCACCAACGAGGAACGGTATGATCCCGAAGGTCAAGTGGCGCGATCGACCCAAACGGTGGAAGAAGGCTCAACCGAAACCGATGGCGCAACGTCCGGCGAAGTCAGCGTCAGCAACAACGTTCCGGGTGGCACATCGGGCACGGCAGGCGGCGGTACGGGATCCAATTCCAATCGCACGGAAGAAACAACCAATTACGAAATCAGCAAAACAGTGCGCAGCGTCGTCTCCGAAAGCGGCGAGGTCAAAAAAATCTCTGTCGCGGTACTGGTCGATGGCAAGTTCACGACCAATGCCGAAGGCGAGCGTGTCTACGAGCCGCGCACACAAGAAGAGCTTGATAAAATTTCCGCGCTGGTTAAATCCGCAATCGGTTTCGATGCCACGCGCGGCGACACAGTTGAAGTCGTGAATATGCCGTTCACTGATGTTGAAACGCCTGAGATCGGCGAAGATTCTACCCTGTTCGGCTTCGATCGCAGTCAGTTGTTGCAAACAGCTGAAATGGTCATGCTCGCCGTCATGGGCATTCTCGTGATCCTGCTGGTTTTGAAACCAATCATGACATCCCTCTTCCAAGCGCAGAAAGCCGCGATTGAAGAAGCACGCAATGAAATGCTGATTGCACAAAACAGCGCGGCACCTACGCCGCAACTCTCCGGCCCCACACCGGCCGAGATTGAAGAGCGCATCAAACAAGAGGAAGACTCGCTGATCGATATGAATGCGGTCGAAGGCAAAGTGAAAGCATCCACCGTGCGCAAAGTCGGTGACATTGTCGCCAACCACCCGAATGAAACCGTTTCAATCATTCGCAACTGGATGACGCAGGAATAATAGATGGCTTTACGGGTACGCGAAGACTATCGAACTTTAACAGGACGCGAAAAAGCCGCGATCTTTTTGCTTGCGCTTGGCGAAGATCATACCGCACGCCTGTTCGAATTCATGGACGAGGAAGAGATCATGGAGATCTCAACCACGATGGCCACGCTGGGTAAAGTGTCTTCCACTGTGATCGAACGCCTATTCGTCGATTTCGCCGAGCAAATGTCATCGACCGGCTCGCTGGTCGGTACATTCGATTCAACTGAACGCTTGCTGCAAAAAGTTCTCAACAAAGACAAAGTCGATAACATCATGGAAGAGATCCGCGGTCCCGCGGGTCGCACGATGTGGGAAAAACTCGGCAACGTGAACGAAGAAGTTTTGGCCAATTTTTTGGTTAAAGAATACCCGCAGACAGTGGCCGTCGTGATGTCCAAAATTCAACCCGATCACGCCGCGCGCGTCATGGCTTTGCTGCCGCAAGGTTTCGCGATGGAAGTCATCCACCGTATGC